>DATMYQ010000142.1:0-14164 GCA_035560935.1 Patescibacteria group bacterium
ACTATATGTAGGGAGCAATCCCCAGGGTTGCGGCCATTGCCATTAGCACCCCCATCGCCAGGTGTAACCAGCGGCGATATTCTCCCCGCCAAACATCGAGCCGACTCACATATTGCGGCGCCACAATCAATATAGTCAAACAAATCAGCAACGGTGAAATGAAAATCAAATTATAATAAATCAGCCACTTTACTGCTGTCATTGTCGGCATCTGGGCAACAATATTCAAAGCAAAGACGTAAGGCCCGCCGGTGCAAGGCATCTCTATCAGTGCACATAATACTCCTGACACAATGGCCCCGCCAAAAGAAACACACTTTGCAGCATTCTTGAGCAATAATTCTTTCGCCCGTTGCGGCAGCTCACTGTATTTCGTACTGTTGGGAAAAATTGCCGTGCGAATATGCAATCCGGCTAAAATAAACATCCCCAGACAAAGCAGCACCGTAACCCAGGGCGAAACTCCAAACACTTGATTAATTACTTCTTTGCCTGCCAACCCAGCTCCCAAATACACAGAAAACATCGTCCCGCAAAAAGTAACCCCATAAATGATCGCTTGGCGTTGACTACAAAATACTGTGGCATAACTGGTGGCGGCAATAAACACAAACAGCGCGCAGGGATTGCTGGCATCCGCCAGAGCGGCCATAGTAAAGGGGTACAACCAGGATCGAGAGGCCGCGGCAATCTTTGAGACCTCCGCCACTACTCCCGCCACTTCCTGTTCGGGAATAATCGCGCCATTTGCACCCAATATTTCCGGCAACCGGTTAATTTCCGCCAATCCGCTTAACAAAACATCCGGATTTTCTCCATTATTGCTGACAATAACCGTTGGTGTTACTGTGTGCGCTTCATTGCGATACTGCATGTAATAATTAAAAAGTTCACTTTTATTGTCCGCGGAATTATCCGTTCTCTTGCTGAGAAACACATGTTCTCTTGAATTCTCAGCTGTATATCTTTCCCAATAAGATGCCAATACCCGGCATTGAGGGCAACGCTCGGAATAATAATAGGTAATTGTTGCCGCCTCAGCCAAAAGCGGTACACAGCAAAACAGCCCTATGATCATTACGATTTTCCAGCTCCTCATTTCATTCCACTCCTTCTTTTGCATCCGGTCAATAATCATCATACCGCATGAACATTAGCCAAAGAAGCAAACCGGCTCCCCCTGTTTTGCGTCAGTGAATGATAATTTCCTTTCTCAATTACGCGGCCCTGATCCATCACGAAAATTTGGTCTGCGTGACGAATGGTCGAAATCCTGTGAGCCACGACCACAATAGTCATTTTTCCCTGCAGCCCTTCGATGGCTTGCTGAATCCTCATTTCATTCTCCGAATCCAGTGAACTGGTTGCTTCATCCAATATCAGCACCGAAGGCTTGCGAAGCAAAGCCCGGGCCAGTACAATCCGCTGGCGTTCACCGCCGGACAACTTTACACCCCGGTCGCCCACTACCGTATCCAGGCCCAGCGACAATCGGCTTACAAACTGATCTGCCGACGCCATCTTAAGCGCAGTCCAAATCTCACTGTCCGCAGCATTTGGACAAGCCCAGCACAGATTATCCCGAATACTGGCGTTAATCAAAAACGGATCCTGCGGCACATAACCGATTGAATTTCGCCAAAACCGCAATTGTTCCAACAAAGGTTTCCCATCCAGCAAAACAGCTCCCTTTTGTGGCCGCAGCAGCCCCATCAGCAAATCAATCATCGTACTTTTGCCGGAACCGGATACCCCGACAAACGCCGTAGTACTCCCTACCGGCAAAGTCATCTGTACGTTTTCTACCGCGCCCCGGCCGGTTTGAGTCTGATAACCAAAAGATACCCCCTGAAATTCCACTCCCTGCTTTAGTTCGATACGACCCGGATTTTTTTCTTCCGCCAAATTTTCCCGGGTCTGCAGGCAATCCTTCTCAAGTTCCTTCACACTGCAAAACGACGGCAATGTTACGCTCAACTTCTGCAGACCGGCCTGGAATGAAGCTAATCGGGGCCACAAGCGTGAAGAAATCAACGCAATCAGCACAAATTCCTCCGGCCGCAGCCGGAAAATTTCAATCGCGCTGTACATAAATAGGCTGATAAACACGGCAGCGCCCATTTTATACCACATATCAGTACGGCTTTGCAGCGAAATAAACCCCATCATATTCTCTCTTAACTGGTTATATACCCGCTGAAAACTTTCGATTTGATTCGCCTCAATGCCATAGCTTTTGATCTCTTTAATCCCGTTTAAATGTTCGGTCATATCCGCAAACATTTCCCGGTTGGATGCCACAATCCGTTCCCCTTGCCGGCGCGATGCCGCAACCAGCGGACGCAGGAGCAAAAACAGTATTACTGCCGACCCCAGCGTTGCCGCCGTCAGCTCCGGCGCAATCCACAACGCCAGACCAATTTGCATAAAAGTAATCATCACCGATGCCATTAATCCGGTCAGACTGATGGTTGCCGCGCCAATCTGCATGAGATCACTAATCATCGTATTCATGATGTCCGATTTTGCCTTCGACATCAGCAGCTGCCACTCTGCATAGGAAACAGCTTTGAACAGCTTTACGCCCAAATGCTGGCAATACAATTGCTGCATTGCCGTGCTCAACAGGAGTTGCTGTCGCTGCAGCCAACTTTGCCCAAAGTTGATGATAAGGTACAGTGCCAGCACCACCAAAAGACTTAATTGGAGGCCCATGCTCTGGAAAAAGCGACTAAACTCCGCAATCATTCCGTTCTGAGCCTGCATCCCCGGGATGATACCGGACACTCCCAACAGGGGGATAATCATCAGTACTCCGGCGCCTTCACAAAAACCCAGACCTACCGTCAGGATAATGCTTAAAAAAAATCGTCCCCGTGAAAAATGATATAAATCCAGCAAATAGGGCCATATTATTTTCATGCAGCATTCTCCATTCTTAACTGATCGCTTCCGCTTTTTTTTCTTTTTGGGTCCGCAGGAAACGGCTGAATATCAGTGCACGCATCAGCATCGCCAGGCCGGGATCATTTACCGCATCATCCGTAATCGTTTGATTTTTTTCTAATTCACGGCGGATGCGGGCAATGTCCAGAAAGGTTCGCTCTTCGGTTATCGCGCCGATGTCCGCCATCTCTTCTGTGATTTTCGGCCAAATTGGTTGCAGACGTTGTGCAACATCGGCACATTGTTGACCCCGTTCATGCTGATTCCACCTCACTTCATCCGGCAATAGCCCTTGCATCGCCCGCCGCAGCAGATACCGCTCCCGTCCGCTGCGTGCATATTGCCGTTCCGGCACCCGCAGACAAAATTCAATCACCCGCCGGTCGGCCATCGGATCCCGAGAAACAAGGCCATGTGCTTTGGCGCACTTCATATTCATCGTCGCGACATGAGCAAAAAAATCAGGCGTCAGTTGCTTCTGGCGGAGAGTAAACGAGTCATAGCGTTTATTACCGAAAAATAAAGCAGCATGAGTGCGGAGACGCTCTTCTACTCCGATTTTCATCGCAAATTCCTGATTAATCGGACTATATTCCTGCATTTTTTTCTTCTCTTGCTGCCGTTGATTCCGCTGCAAACACGCTTGCACCGGCATAGGAAGCAAATGGTGGAGCAGCACCCTGCCCGCCCGCCAGGGATGCTGATACCGGCGCAGCGTCGTCCATACTTCTTTGGCAATCCCCAGCCAATCCTTATTTAAATACAAAGTATCCAGATAGGTCAAAATGTCACCCCAGGACGCCGTGATATTCCCCAGCCCACCGTGCAGCAACACGGTAATATTTTTCTTTTGCGCTTCCTCCATAATCTGATCAAGCCAAAACAAATTATCCATTATCTTATATGGCTGTTCCATCATCGCCATCAGCCGTTCTGTATCGCTCAAAGAATGGCGCCCTTCGGAACGAATATACATCACATCGAGATTGTTGATATGTCCTTTGACTCTTTCAATATAGGGCGTTTCATCCGCCAAGCCGCCGCGCGGCAACCAATCCCGGTAACCCAGCATGGGAACCCGGCTAAATCCCAAAATCCGTTGACCAGATTTTTCTAATTCTTTACCCGCCAACGCGGCAATGGCTGTCGAATCCAATCCGCCGCTCAGCATCACACCCACCGAATTTCGACTGCGCAAACGGCAACGAACCGCTTCTGTCATCACTTCATTTAACGCTTCCGCATATTCCGAGTCTGACTTCAGACGTAATTCCGGCAGACGTTCCACCTGCCAGTATATTTGCTTGTTCCAAGTATCCGGTCCGACCGTTAGCCGGTGTCCGGCCGGCAGCAAATGGATTCCTTCATATAATGTTAACTCCGCATCCAGCAAATGCATTACGGAAGGTATTTTCAAAAAATCCGCTATCCAGGTTTCATTGAACTGCGCCCAAAATCCCGGAATGGCAAACAACGGTTCCACATAGGTTGAAAATGCGAAACCACCTGCCATGCGATGGTAGTACAACGTTCTTGATCCCACTGGGTCTACCGCACAAAACAATTCCTTTTTGTTATGATCCCAAATGGCGAAGGCAAAATCCCCCAAAATGTACCGTACACAATCCTGACCCCATTTCCGGTAGGCCAGCAAAATCAAGGTACTGTCGGCTATTTGGTTCCGCTCAGACCCTTCGATACCAATAATGCCGCATAACTCCTGCCGGTTATCAATAATAGCATCCGCAGTAATACTCAATCCTAACTTTGAATTCGAGCAGGGCAGTATTTCGCCCACCGACTCCGGAGTAATCCAGCGAAGCCGATTAGCAAAAAAAACCCCTTTTTTCTGCCAACAGCCTTCATTGTCAAAAGGAATTTTCGGCAGCTTTCGCAACATCAATTTTCCGATTTCCGGACTGACCGTTTCCCGGTCCCAGTAGTAAAACCCACATATCGCACTCATGCACATCCACCATTATCCATTCATTCTTCTTAAATGCTTGTCACGGACATTGCGCTGAAATAGTGTACCTAATTTCAGCGCAACCCCGCAACAGAAGCGAAAATCATTCTCTACAAGTCACCGCCAAAACAACCAAATCAGTTACGAAACGCAGCTACCCGAGCAATCTAGCAATGTACCGAAAATACCGGTCGCACCCGTATAACTGTCTTTGTCTGCAGGAACAACTTTATTTTGGTATTCTGTCATTTTTACGCTGATTTCATTGACCTCCGGCGCAAACCATATTTTTTTGCTCATCTTTTTTCCACCTCTTTTTATTTCATTAGTTCTTACCCTTATGACTTGTCGTCAGTTATAACCCCGCACAAATCCAGGCTCGGCGTCCATTGATCCTTTTTGCTCCCAATTTTGAGAGCCGTCATTTGAATGTCTAGTTCGTTTAACATTGGCCGATTCCAGACACGCTTGGTCTCATTCATCTTTTTCACCTCCTTATATCCTCACTATATTTCAACGTTAATCAGCAAATGTACTGACCACCGTGAAATACTCGCTACCGGCCCCCCCTGTCACGGTCATCTCACCGCAGCGGAGCCAGGCATGAGCTGCCAAACGATTCTGCGTCTCTTTGCAAACCCCCAGATATAAAGTGGTGCCAATTCCCTGGAACGACAGTATCACTTTCCCGGTGATTGCCTGTACCAGACATTTGCTTTCCCAGGGGGTAAGACGGCAGACCCGCTCAATCATCCGGCCCACCACTTGGGCCTGTCTCAAATTATTTTCTGTTTCGCCGGTTGGTGACTCCTTCATATGTTGGCCTAACAGCGGAACAATCCAACGGAATGGAACCGCAACAATAATCAGGCGGATAATGGCACTTAAAAACAGCACAGCGATCAATAACTTCTTTTCGTTAGCAGAAAGCTTGTACGCCATGACGATTCTCCTAAACAAGTTCGATCAAACCCCGGCCATACAGTGCAGTCAAGAAATTGATTACATCTTTCGTACAGGTCTGTTCATCCACATCAAACTCTTGCTGCAGCTGCGCCACCATATCCCGGAGACTACACTTCGTTTCCATCATGTTCCAAATACAACTGCCGATAGGATCCAGTCCAAAATACTTGCCACTTTCGATGTCCATCATAACCTTTTCTCCATCCATGTCTGCCGCAATCAAACCCGGCTTCTGCATCACGGCCGCATCAACATGAATCGGTTCATCCTTTACCATTCCGTGCCCTCCCATCCAATTGATTCCGCTGTTCTTCTTTCAGCACTTTGCATTGCATCCTGTGATCATTCATTTTGACAATGACTAATGATCAAATCTGCTTGCTGCTCTAGTGAAATCCGATTCTCTGGGCGGGTCAGACGAAATACCTCCGCCTGCGTCGCCATCCCCACACACTGGGTAAAGTGCGATTGTTGCAAACCCAAACTAGCCATGACTTCTACTCTGTATATGTTTTCCATAATGACCCTAGCCTTTTCCAATCCGCTAAGCGGCTCAATCACGACCCTTTCACAGGGTCCGATAACAATTTCATAAATTCGGCCAACCGGCGCCGGCAGTTCCCAAAACCCCTCCTGAACCGGAACCGCATACTTATCTTCGTCGATAAGCACCTGATGGAATTGGCTTACGTCCAGTCCGATCATCTCTGCGCTACTTCCCCACAACTTCTGTTGAGGATATCCGGGTTGTACAAAATAGATTCCCTGGTCATCGCGTTGAATCGCCGAAACATCATCCGACAGCATGGAAAATCCTCGTTTCCTCAGTTCCGCGACAATGGTCGATTTGCCGGCGCCGGATGCTCCGGTAAATATCACGCCACGTTGGTTCATTACCACCGTACTGCCATGCAATGGCGCCATTCCCCGCTGCATCAGCAAAATTCCCATGCTCGTACCCAAAAGATATAACTTGATTATGGCCAAATCTACTTTATCATATGGATGTACAAGTATTTCATCACCGCCAGAAACATAAAACGCAGCCACCTTATCTACCAAGAAAAGGAATTTATTCTTTTCCGGACAACAATATTTGGCGCCCGTAAAAGGTTCGCGGGGAATAAACCGCGAAAGATCTTCATATTTGACAGCAATATCCACATCGGCATCATCAGTAAGCTGAAGTTCCGACAATTCTATTTCCGAATCAATCCGAATGCCGTATGCGGAATATCGGTACCGCTTGCCATTCCCTTTATTGGTCTGAATTTGTCGCATATGTCTTGTTCCTTTTCTTTTTCGATTATTCTCTATTGCTTCGCATATCAACGACGGGCTTCCCTCTGCTAGGTGACGGCAAAACCTATATTCACCAGATTCATCGCCCACTAATGGCCTTCAACGTTTTCATAATTAATTGGAAATCCAGCGTCAGGCTCCGTTCTTCCACATAGCGTTCACAATACGCCAGTTTGGCCGGTAAAACCACTTCAACATACATTTTTTCCGGATCTGGCGCCGATCCCAGCAGAGCATTCTCATCCCGGTATTGTATGGACGCAAAATCAGTAAGCCCCGGCGGAACAGAAAGAACATTTTTACGCACAGCCTCGGGATAATACGCGACATATTTCGGTACCTCCGGGCGCGGCCCCACCAGACTCATGTCTCCTAACACAACATTCAGCAACTGCGGCAGTTCATCCAATTTGTATTTTCGCAAAAAGGCTCCTGCCCTGGTAATACGCCGGTCTGCCCCCACAGTAATCTGCGTTCCCAGCCGTTCGGCGTTGTTAACCATCGTGCGAAATTTGAAGATCCGAAAAATTTTCCCATGCCGTCCCACACGTTCCTGCCGGAAAAATATCGTTCCCGGATCATCCAGTTTGATCCAAATCGCTATGGCGGCAAATACCGGCAATAAGAGAAGCACCCCCGGAACCGTGAACAACAAATCAAACAGCCGTTTAGCCAGCATGGGATAATTCCCCTTTAGCCAATATTCCCTGCACTGCCTGGATCACCCGGTTCTGGTCCCCTTCCGTCATCTTGGTATACAATGGCAAGCTCACCGCACTTTGATACGCAGTAAACGCCCGGGGGAAATCGTCCGCCTGCAGCTTATACGCATCACGCCAGTAGGGATGGATGTGTAGCGGAATAAAATGCACGCTGCAGCCGATTCCCGTTTTTGCCATTTGATTAATGAATTCCTCTCTGTTGATCCCACACTCCGGATTCAGGCGAGCCGCATAAATATGCCAGGCATGGCCGCTATTGCCTGGAGGCTTCGGTGGGAGCAGAACCGGGTAGTTCTGAAACGCCTCATCATACCGCTCCGCCATCTGCTGCCGTTTACGCTGGAACGACCAGGCCTTTTTCAACTGATGAATGCCGATGGATGCGGCAATATCCGTCATATTATATTTGAACCCGGGAGCTATAATTTCGTAATACCAGCTGGGTACCTCCGAAGTATAACGATCAAATGCATCTCTGTTGATCCCATGCAGCCGCATAATCCGGCAGCGTTTGGCAATGTCGGCATTCCGCGTTACCACCATCCCGCCTTCACCGGTCGTAATGGTTTTTGTGGCGTAGAAACTAAATACCGTTACATCACTTCTCAGACTGCCGACCAGCTCCCCGTCATAGACTGTGGGTAACGCATGGGCTGCATCCTCAACGACCCGCAAGTCATATTTCTCGGCAATCGCCAGGATCTGATTCATCGCACAGGCCAAACCCGCAAAATGAACCGGTATAATCGCTTTTGTCCGGGAAGTAATGGCCGGTTCAATCTTCGCCGCGTCAATATTGAAAGTTTCCGGATCAATATCCACAAATACCGGGTCCGCGCCCAGATAGCGAATGACTTCGGCTGTTGCGGTAAAAGTATAGGGTGTGGTAATCACTTCATCTCCCGGACCAATTCCGATAGCTTCCAATGCCAGATGCAGCCCGGCTGTTGCCGAATTAACCGCGATGGCTTCCACATTGTTACCGATAAAATCAGCAAATTCCCTTTCAAACTGTTTCGTTTTCGCTCCTGTTGTCAGCCATCCCGAACGGAGTGAACTGACGACTTCGGCAATCTCTTCCTCTCCAATATCCGGCAAGGCGAACGGAATAAAATTGTTCATGATTTCATCCCTCCCAACGCACATTTTTATTCTTAGCCACTATGTACACCGACTGACAAAGTTTATTATCCTGCGCTTCATTCCTGACACTGGCGATATAAAATAATACAGGAAATATAATTTCCCCGGCAAAGCAATCGAAACATGATCTTCCGCCGCCGGTAAAAAACTTCTCGCCAAGTAGGTTAACCGGTCCATCCAGCGTGAGTGCAAATACAGTTGATATGTCTTCTGCCGAAAAAATCTCACGACGATCTCATTGTTGCTTTTTAAGCTATAATCATGATCATAGATGAAACGCATCGCCATTTTAGCCAATTTCCGGGCTTTCAAATCTTTCACCGCAATAGCATAAACAGCTTCCGGCAACGGCGTATCAAAAACCTTTTTTGTCAGCAGCAGTGTCTGGTTCAGCACTGGATTCACTTTCATTTTTTCCGCCAGTTGATACAACCGGTTCCATGAAAAATCATCACTGCGAATCCAAACGTCTATATCCTTCAGCCAATGCAGGCGAAACCAGGAATGAAACGCACCGTGGAGCATCAAATATATTAAAAGTTCTTCCGTATTGATTATTTTTATTTTTTTCCCCGCCAGATCCATTTCCGTGCGCTTGCCCGATTTCACCACTTTCCCCCATTCGTAATAACCCAAACGCCAGTGGATCTCCAGGTAGATTTTCTTTTCCGGATGCCAGATTTCAATATGCTGATTAGATTTCATCCACTCCAAAAATTTCGGTTCATTCATCGGTGAACTCGGTTCTGTGATTTGAAATCCATGCTGCGCCGCAATACCCTGAACCTTAAACACATCTTCCGGTTCAATCAAAATATCCAGATCGCGCGACGGTCGAAGCGACACATCGCCGTAAAGACGCTGCGCGATAGGGAACCCCTTCATCACGGTTACGCGTATCCCATGATATTCCATCACATGAATCAGGTCCAAAAATCCGGCAATCATCTGGAATGTTTTGCTGGTTTGTCTCCGATAAGCAAACCGAAGCTGTTCCAGAACATGCGTGGGAACCTCAACAAATTTGTTCACGCTGAGATACCGGTAGATCAGAGGAAAAAGACGATGATGGAAAGCTAAATAAACAAACAGCTCCCAATCCATATCTCCGTCTTGCACAAGCGCTTTGACCTCGGTCTGTTTTGTTTCAACGCTCATCTGTGAACAGGAAACCACCAATTCAAATTCCTTTGACATAATAAGCTATGCCTCCTGAAACCTGGTTAATTACTTATCAGATAATTTCCCGATAGAAACTCAATAGTTTTTCCCGTTCGGAATTCCAGTTAAACGTCTCCGCAATGGCCCGTTTACCGTTTTCACCCATTTTTTTGCTTTTTAACGGATCATTTAATATGGATTGAATCGCTTCCGCAATCGCTTCCGCGTTCAATGGATCCACACAAATTCCACAACCGGTTTTTTCAACCACTTCTCGCCATAGGGGAAAATTTGATGCAATGACCGGAATTCCGGCTGCCATATATTCAAACAACTTATTGGGTTGCGCGTTAATATGGTTGGGCACGGGATGAAACAACACCAAACCCGCTTTCGCCCGGTTTAAAATGTTGCCCACCTGCCGGCGGTCAACCTGACCCATTTCCTGCACCTTGTCCCATCCAGACATCGCTGACACTTTCAGTCGCGTCGCCGGACTTTCGAACGTTCCGGCCAGAGACAGCCTGGCATTGACCTTGTCCATCGCCGTAACCATTTCCTCGATGCCGCGAATCAGCGAAATTCCACCAATATAACATATCATTTCTTCTTTAGGAACATCCGTGTCTATGGATTCAAACTCGTCGAGTCTGGGATAGTTATTGATATTGGCATGATGCTTCGAGAATGGCGCAAAGCGTTCAGTAATCAACGGTGTAGCCCCAATCACTCCGGCAAAATTTTTCACGCATACATTCTCAAATTTTTCGACTCCCCACGCCAATGGTTTTCTAATGTATTTTTTAATCCAGGGCTTGGAAAGTATTTGCCGGGGAAGGTCTTCGTGGGAATCATAAACCGTCTTTTTCCCTTTCATCGCCAGCCAGACACCATACGGCAACAGTTCCGGATCGTGAAAGTGATATAAATCCGCATTGATAGACAGTGCCGTGCGATACACCTTGCGCGCCGTTACCACCATACGTTTTGTGCGGTCACCATGGTCAGCTGCAATGCAGTGCATTGTCACTTTTGTGTTTTGCTTTACCTTTGCTCCGGCATACACCAGGTGCACGTCCATTCCCGCTTCAACCAGCGACTCACATTCTTTCACCAATATTCGAATATCATTACCGGAATGCGCCGAAGTAAAATGACATATCCGTTTCATAAAATACTCCTTTTGTACAACACTGCCGCTATCAGCCTTATCCCGGATTAAATCCGGCGGTATCGTGCAGGCATCAACCGATGCTTCCATTTATTGTTAACAATTCCAGCCAAAAAAACACTTTTAAGCTGCCCGCCAAACTGCGCTTTGAATTTTGTCGGTCCATGCTCTTGTTCCAGTACGGCTCCACCCAGATCAACCAACGGAACCGCCTCCGCCTGAAATTGTTTTATTGCACTCCAGAGGCAAAATTCGCTGTAACTTTCTCCGTTGAACCGTCTGCCGCCGAGCCAATAAACCGGATAATCTCCCCGGAGAAAGAACATGCCGGAAACCAGTTCACCATTATGATACGCACCAATCAGGCTGTACCAATGAGGATTCTGTATTATATTTTTAATCAGCGGCCATGGCTGCTGGTTAAATTTTTTTACGTTGGAGGTATTTGAATAAAGATCATACCATTGCCTGACCTCAGTTTCGTCAGTGATATTTTTTATCAGAACATTATCCCGCAAGCCGCGCCGGATAAGATTTTTCGTTTTGCTTTTCATTTGATCTTCCCAGTTTACCGGTCCATCAAAGTCAATAACGAAAGTGTCCTGCCGCTCAATAATATTTCCCCGCCAGTCTGCGGCGTCACAATCCGTCACCTGAATGAAGACTTCCGCAGCTTCTCTGGCAACAGGAACTTTCAAAATATCGGCAACATGTTTTAATTGCGCACAATAAACATAGGCCCGGCACACGCCAACGATGGGTCTTGCTTTGCCATACACCGAAAACTCTTGGCAGGCATCTACTTTCAGCAATTTATTTTTCGCCCAAACGCGGGAAAACTCACCGTCATTTAAAATAGTCATTGTGCCTTTCCAAACCAAATTATTCCCCTCCCAAAAACTGTTTTGTAGCTTCCGCCGCTGATCGGCACAAATGTATTTCTCTACGCTTCAGCCCCCGGAAAAACTGTCGCCAAAACTGTCGCGACTCCGGATCAAAATTACCAATATGCGCCATATAACTATGCAAATGTTTTGGTTTCAGCTCCATTTTCATCAGTCGCAGGTGCAACGGCCTGGTATGTACCAGCGAACTTGCAAACTGGGGCGTTACCGGAAAGGACCAGTGTTTGATCCGTCGTTTGGGAGGATTAAGGTCAAGCTGTTCCTCGTTATAATTAATACCAACTCCTTCGCGATTCAGCAGCTTCACATAAGATTTTGAAGAATATTGATATGTGTTTTCCATCGTTTTAAAGTTTGTCACCATATATTTAATGCCGAATTTTTCTGCGATCTTATCGGTTACACCCAATTCCCAGGCATGTCCGGGCGGAACAAAATACTTTGTCGGCCCCAGTCCCGATTTTTTCAGCATCTCCATCCCCATACCGAAGTGAGTCTCTTGCACGTCATAATCAATGCGTTGATCATGCTCCAGATCGTAAAATTCCGTTTGTGTCCCATTTGCAGAGTGATCCCAACCATGAAAAGCCAGCTCCCAGTACTCCCTGTTCTTGTCCAAAAGACGTAGGATATTGTTCCATTCATAAGTTTGTTGATATTCTTTATTAGTACTGTTAAGCCAGGCTGTGGAAAAAGCCAGCATCACCGTAATACCAAATTCTTTTGCCAGATCCACGATAACCTGATAGTGTCCCATCCCGATTCTTTGTTTTGAAAATATAGGGGCGCCAATTGTCGGCATTCCACAGTCGTCGACCACCAGGTAAAACGAACTTTTTTTTGTGTCCATACTATACCTCAGCCTTGATTTAAGTAATATTTAAAAGTTTTGCCGGTGCGCTGCTCACCATGTCTAGTATTCGCGAAAATTTCAATGCCATCTCACGATGACTGTATTTCATAATTTCTTTTTTGCAGCCGCTATAGGTGGTTCTACCACTCGCAAAATACTCTTGATATCCCGCCAATACAACTTCT
Source organism: Patescibacteria group bacterium (assembly GCA_035560935.1). Lineage (GTDB taxonomy): Bacteria > Bacillota > Negativicutes > Sporomusales > Sporomusaceae > DATMYQ01. The sequence continues at coordinate 13,321 of DATMYQ010000142.1, forward strand.
TCCAATTCCGATTGGCTCGATACAGAAATACCGGCCTTAGTTTCCGCGAGCAACTCCTGCACCACACCACCAACGCTTCCCAAAGCAAGGATGGGACGTTGTGCACACAGATATTCAAACACCTTACCCGTATAAACACCTTTTTCTTCCGGGTCATTCCAGTTTAGCAACAGCAGCATTTGTGACTCTCTTTGACGAAGCAGCGCTTCTTGCCGGGAAACCACTCCATAATATTTAACAATGTCCTCCAGCTTAAGTTTGGCGACTCGCACTCGGAGCCAATTTCCCATATCTTGTGGCCCATAAAACCTTACTTCAATCCGTTCTCTGGCCACTCGCTGACTATTAATGAGCTGGACTAATGCCTCAAATAGAGGAGTTGGATCACGCTTTCCTTCATAGATTGTGCCTGTATATGTGATACTAAACTTCTCCGTCAAGTTATCTATATTGTCGCGCCAAAGCATCGGATCAAAACCGTTTGGCACACTGAAAACGTCTTCATTTCCGTGTAATGATTTTAACTTTTCTACCAATGGTTCCGAAACAGTAACCAACGCACCTGCTTTTTTCATCGTTGATTTTTCCAGGCGTCGCTCGATAATGTTCCTAAACATGCTGTATGAGCGATAATGATCTTGGGTCCAAAGATCTCTAAAATCAGCGACCCATGGGATTTCATGCTTTTCACATAAATATTGAGCAATCAAGTGAGACGTTACAGGTGGTGAGCTGCTGATTACTGCGTCAAATCTTTCTTTTTGCAAAACGTCTTCAACTGTTTTTATTGCATATGGATACCACCCATACAGAGAGTCCGGGTAATTAATGACCTCTTTTATTT
>DATMYQ010000143.1:0-3673 GCA_035560935.1 Patescibacteria group bacterium
TACTAGACGTTATGTCTCGTAATTATTTTAAAAGGATGTGTTGCTGTGTGAAAAACAAAGTAGTGATCATCGGCGGAACTTCCGGCATCGGCTACGCTGCCGCACAAAAATTCCATCACGAAAACTTTGCGGTGGTGATTGCCGGACGAGATCCGGAGAAGCTGAAATCAGCACTGCAAAACTTCAGTCATGATACATCCGGATTCGCTGTTGACGCCGCCTCGCCGGCGGCCATTAAAAATTTATACGACAGTATTGGTCCCTTTGATCATTTGATTCTCTCTTTGAGCGGCGCGAAAGGTGCCGGTCCGTTTGCAACGCTGGACCTGGACGATTTGCGGCAGGGCTTTGCCGCAAAATACTGGGTACAGGTGTTGGCAGCACAAATGGCCCTGCCTTATCTCCACGCCGAAGGTTCCATCACGTTTGTGACGGCGGTTTCAGCCCGGATGGCCAACCCCGGTACTGCCGGTCTGGCCGCCATTAACGGAGCTTTAGAATGCATGGTTCCCACATTGGCGCTGGAACTGGCACCTTTGCGCATAAATGCCGTTTCTCCCGGTGTGGTGGATACTCCCTGGTGGAACTGCCTGCCATCAGAACAGCGGCAAGCAACCTTTGAACAGTATTCACAGACAGCGCCATTACGGAAAATTGGTCAACCGGAGAATCTCGCCGAGGCAATTTATGCTTTGGCCACCAATTCCTTTATCACCGGCCAAATCCTTGCGGTTGACGGCGGACTGAGATTACGTTCCGGCGCCTAACAAGCTGAGAACAGACAGAAAAGACAGCAATCGGATGGTTATTGGTCCATCTCAGTTGCTGTCTTTTTTATTTTATTTCACCACCAGCACCGGCACCGGCGAATATTTAACCAGTTTTTGAGCCACACTGCCCAGCAGCAAACTGGCAAATCCCCCCTGTCCCCTTGTACCGGTAACAATCAAGTCAATTCGCTCCTGCTCCGCATATTTAATCAATTCTTCTGCCGGATGGCCATAAAGAACCTGGGAGTGGGCCTTAATTCCCGCTTCCTCGCAAAGCTGCTGGCCCACTGCGGCTTTTTCCCGGAAAACCCGCATGGCCTCATTCTCTGCCGCCACATAAACAGCACCTTCATCAAAGCTAAACGGTATCGGTTCATACACCGTGACCACAAACACTTCCCCGGCAAGCTCCCGGGCCAGTTCCGTCGCTCTTTCCAGCGCCTTTCGGCTGTCAGGTGAGGCATCGAAGGCCACCGCAATTCGTTTACCGAACATCGCCGCTCCCTCCCCCGCTATCCGCGAATTTGCCATTCCCTCTGGATATTAGGATATATTATGCTTTCACTTTCATTGTAGCCAATCTCAGCCAGAAAAACAATATTTTGATTTAATCAGCGTGAATGACGCGCCCGGTTATGTTTTATCGGCATCGGTTTTAGCCGCCCCACCCATTGTCTCCTGCAGCCATTCTTTCAGCCGTGACCAGCGCCGGCGGTCCCGAACCCCTTTCACCGCAATTGCCAAAGCCTTGCGCTGTCCCACCAGCACCACCAGTTGCCGCCCCCGGGTAACGCCGGTGTAAATCAGATTGCGGTATAGCATCGCATAATGCTGGGTCATCACCGGAATGACCACCGCCGGATATTCGCTGCCCTGCGATTTATGGATGGACGTCGCGTACGCCGGAGTGATTTGGTCCAACTCGCCAAAATCATAATTCACCGGCCGACCATCAAAGTCAATGACCAGCTCTGTATTTTCCGTATCCACCTTCTGAATAAATCCCAAATCGCCGTTGTACACTTCCTTATCGTAGTCATTCTCGATCTGCATGACTTTATCGCCCACACTATAGGTCCAGCCAAACCGTTCCACCATCGGCTCCCGCGCCGGATTCAGCACTGCCTTCAGTTCCAGGTTCAGGGAACGGGCGCCGACGCCGCCGCGGTTCATCGGGCAAAGCACCTGTACGTCCCGCACCGGATCCAGTTTGAACCGGGCGGGAATACGTTCCCGGATCATTTTGATGATTTTGGCCACGGCGTCTTCCGGCTCGGCGGCATCCACAAAATAAAAATCACTAATAACACCGGCCGGTGTCGGTTCCGGCATCAGCCCCCGGTTGATCCGGTGCGCGTTGGTAATAATCCGGCTGGCTGCCGCCTGACGAAACACCTCCGTCAGGCGCACCACCGGAATCACAGCGGCGTTAATCAGATCATTCAACACCTGTCCCGGCCCCACCGAAGGCAGTTGGTCCACGTCTCCCACCAGAATCAGCGCCGCTTTGTCCGGTACCGCCCGCATCAGCGAATACATCAATGGCACGTCAATCATCGACGCCTCATCCACCACCAGCAGTTCACATTCCAGCACATTATGCTCGTTGCGTTTAAAACCGCCATTGGCCGGATCCACTTCCAGCAGTCGATGAATGGTTTTCGCCTCCCGTCCGGTGCTTTCCGCCAGTCGCTTGGCCGCCCGTCCGGTGGGTGCACACAGGGCGGTTTTCACCCGTTTGGCGGCCAGGATGGTCAATATTGTATTAATAATCGTGGTTTTACCCACGCCGGGACCACCGGTGATCACCAACACTTTCGATGTCAGGGCCAGCCTGACCGCTTCCTGCTGACTGTCCGCCAGTTGAATCGACAAATGTTTTTCCGCCCAGGGAACCGCCAGCTCAGCATCCACGACCGGCCAAGGCGTGTCTCCCTGCAGCAGCGTCTGGATACGTCCGGCGATGCTTCGTTCCGCATGATAAAGAACCGCGGAAAATACGCAATCCTGCCCTTCAATAGCGGCCCGGATCACCGTTCCTTCCGCCAGTTCCAGTTCCAGTGCGGCTGTGATCCGTTCCTGCTCCACTTCCAGCAAAGTTTCCGCCAAGCTGATCAGTTCTGCCTCCGGCAGGCCGCAATGTCCCTCGTCCCGCGCTTCGGCCAATGCATAGCCGATTCCGGCCCGGCAGCGGATCACCGCATCTTTGGCAATCCCCATCCGCTGAGCCACCGCATCCGCGGTCACGAAACCGATCCCCCGGATATCCCGGGCCAGCCGGTACGGATTTTCGGTGATCAGTTCAATCGCTTCGGCGCCATAGGTCTTATAGATGCGCACCGCCCGGGAAGTCCCAACGCCATTGGCGTGGAGAAACACCATAATTTCCCGCACCGTTTTTTGTTCCGCCCAGCCGGCAACGATTTTAGCCGCCCGCACCGCGCCAATCCCGCTTACTTCACCAAGCCGCCGGGCCTGATGTTCAATAACCTCAAAAACCTGCTCCCCAAAAGCTTTCACCAGCTTGGCGGCATAATGCGGGCCAATGCCTTTGATCAGACCCGAGGCCAGATATTTTTCCATCCCGGCCAGTGTATTGGGCGGCAGCGCTCGTAAAAACGAGGCCTTGAACTGCAGTCCGTGCGTCCGGTCGTTGAACCACACGCCACGGCACTGCAAATATTCGCCCGGCGAAATCGCCGGTGAATGGCCCACCACCGTCACCAGATCCCGCTGTCCCCGGACCTGCACCCGCAACACGCAAAAGCCATTGTCTTCATTGTGATAAGTCACCCGTTCCAAAATCCCTGCCAACTGCTCTTGCGGCGCTTCGCTCGCCGGTGAATTTCCGTTCGATTTTTCCTCCATACTGTTCCTTCCCGACATCCATCCGGTTTAAATAT
>DATMYQ010000144.1:0-33223 GCA_035560935.1 Patescibacteria group bacterium
CAAATAAACAGACAAATATTGTTTAATTATAATGATTTGTTTCGATCATTGTAACATGAAAAGTATTTTGCGTGCAATTGTTTCACCGCAAGAAGGGTTTTCCTCAATAGCGTCAAATAGTATACTGGCTGATGAGCATGACAGGAGGAAATAATGATGATGGAAAAGGAAGTAGAATTGTGGCTGAGCGCTGGCATTCTGGTGCTGAATATAGGCATTCTGCTGTTGATTATTCGTGGCTTTCGGGAGTTGCAGGGTCATGAAATGCGGGAGCAGTTGAACGCGTTGGAAAAAAACAGCGCCCGTTTGGAACAGCAGCTACGCGAAGAAAGCGCTCAGAACCGGCATGAAGCGGCGCTTCGCGCGCAGGAGTTACGGACGGAAATGAATCTGGGTCTGCAGGGCCTGACGGATTCGATGCTACGGCGGATGAATGAAAATAATGCGGCCCAGCTGCATCAATTGGAAGTATTTTCCGGACAACTGCAGGCTTTAACACAAATGAACGATCAAAAGATGGAAAGTGTCCGGGAAACGGTGGAACGGCAGCTGCACCAGCTGCGGGAAGACAACAACACTAAAATTGAACAAATGCGGCAAACGGTGGATGAAAAGCTGCACGCCACGCTGGAACAGCGACTGGGGCAATCCTTTCAATTGGTCAGCGAGCGGTTGGAGTTGGTTCACAAAGGGTTGGGAGAAATGCAAACCCTGGCTGCCGGTGTCGGCGATTTGAAGAAAGTGCTGACGAATGTAAAAACCCGGGGGGTTTGGGGCGAAGTCCAGTTGGGAGCTTTACTGGAACAGCTGCTAACCGTTGAGCAGTATTCCCGTAATGTCGCCACCCGTCCCGGCAGTAATGAACGGGTTGAGTATGCGGTGCGACTGCCGGGAAAGGAAGGGGATGACAATCCGGTGTGGCTGCCGATTGATGCAAAGTTTCCCCAGGAAGATTATCTGCGCCTGCTGGAAGCCCAGGAACAGGCCAATGCACCAATGGCGGAAGAAGCTTACCGGGCTCTGGAAAGCCGCATTCGCAGCGAAGCCCGGGCGATTACGGATAAATATCTGGCGCCGCCCTTTACCACCGAGTTCGGCGTGATGTTTTTGCCTATTGAGGGATTATATGCCGAAGTGTTGCGCCGTCCCGGATTGTATGACGCCTTGTTAACAGAGTACCGGGTGGTGATTTGCGGACCGACAACGCTGGCTGCTTTCCTTAACAGCCTGCAAATGGGTTTTCGCACTCTGGCGGTGGAAAAGCGCAGTTCTGAAGTGTGGAAATTGTTAGGGGCGGTAAAAACCGAATTTGGCAAATTTGGTCAGTTGTTGGACCAAACCGGTAAAAAACTGGATGCTGCCAGTAAATCCATTGATTTGGCCGCCCGAAAAACCCGCACGATTGAACGAAAGTTACGGACGGTGCAGGAATTACCGGCAGCAGAGGCGGAGGCCGTTCTGGCGGCAGATTTGGATATGCCGGGGGAACCGGAAGAGCTGGATGATCCTAAATCAAGCGAAGACTGACATACTTTGTCAGTCTTCGCTTGAGAAGGCAAGGTTGCAGTAAACCGGCAAAAAAGATTAATGCCGGCGGCTTTTTTTGCGATATCATTAAAGAGAGGTTTATAGTGCCATATATTCCGGTATGGAAAGATGAAGAATGCGGACATTGTTGGCACTGGAAAGGTCAATGATTTGGTTGTCATCCGTCCGTATGATCGGGTAACCGGAATTATTGGGATGAAAAAAGATCACTTCGGCGCAGCGGCCATCGCTGAGCACCACGGTATTGTTTATCAGTGAATCCCTAATTTGACGGATAAACGGATGGCAGACGGCCGGATCCAGTTTACCAAACATTTCCTTGGAAAGAAGGTCCAGTACGGGAAACGGATTGGAGTATTCGTCGTGATAGGCTTCGGTGTGGAAGAGGTTCGCCACCGCAATGATACGGGCAAAGAGATGGATTTTATTGCCTTCGGTGCCGCGGGGAAAACCGCTGCCATCCATGCATTCATGATGTTGCAGAACACTAAGGATGATTTCCGGCGGGATAGCGCCCACATCTTTTAGCAGCGCGCCTCCTGTGATGACGTGTTTTTCCGGGCCGGTCACATCCTCTTTGCCGGTGACCAGTTTGCCAATATCGTGCAATAAGGCGGCCAGGGTCAGGTTTTTCAATTCATTTTCCGCCAGTTTCATTTGATGGCCGATAATACCGCAAATGAAAGCAACCATCACGGAATGCCGGGAAACGGTATCGGCCAGTTTATAGTCACTGATCAATAGATATTCCAGAACGGCCGGACCGGAATTAAGTACGGATGAATATACGCTGAACGAAGTGTCTTTTAACTCCTGCACGGGAATCTTTTTTTGGTTTCGCACAAAATCAAAAGACTGAGAAGCATTGGCGACAACGGTATCGTAGTCGGAGAAAAAAGACATAAAATTTTTCAGAACATCCTCATTGTTGGCGACCATCGGAGCCGGCGGCGTAACCGCTTCCGTTTCTCCGTAGATATAGACATGACTGATATCCCACATGGTGAGCAGGGAAATGGTCCGCTCGCTAAGGACGACTTCTTTTCCCAGCAAAACCTTTCCTGTCAGAGTCATTACTTGATCACTTAAGACATTACCTGGTTGCAGTTCGTTTACCGGTATCATTTTTGTTTCCACGTCAATTCACTCCTTTTGCTATATTTCATTATAATTCATGACATGGAAAACAACGCCTGTTTCCAAGACCTATTTATTTGGGCGATAAGTCCCGTTGTCGGGCGAATTGCTGGAATGTGGGCCGATTGTGGGTAAAAAAGTACAGAAAAGTAAGAAGTGGCGGTGATGAATATGGGTGTAGACAATATTATAAAAAGTGGCGTCTCTCCGGTGGCTCCCCGGATACAACCCGGACAACCCTCTGTTGAAGGCCCGGTCATTCAAACGCCGGAGGCGCCGGCGAAAAGTAGTGTGCAAATTAATCTGGAAGGGTTCCTGCGTTCACAGCTGTCAGACCTGGCCAAAGCGATGGAAAACCGCAGCCAGCTGATGGCGGCGTTACCGGAAGACGTCCGGAGCGCTGTTCAGAATTTGATTCAACAGGCTTCAATGATGCAAGAAACGTTGCCCCAGGGAATGACGGAAATGCTGAAAAGCCAGCGCAACCTGGCAGAGCAGTTGCAAACCTTGGGAGAAACGCTGGCCAATGCGGCGGTGCTGAATGAAGGAACCGACAGTGAAATGAGAACTTTTCTGGCGAAAGTAGCGCAGCAATTCACGGACAGCTCGTCGCAATCTCCTGAGGCTGCGGCCAAGGATTTGCTGAAAATGGTAACTCGGTTGATTGCTAATGAGGGCGAATTATCCCCCAATCAAGCAGAAGCTGTGAAAAAGCTGGCGGAACAATTGCAGGGAAAGAGTACGACTGAGCTTTCGGAAAGTGAGCAGAAATTACTGCAAAGTCTGGTGGAGAATTTTGGTGGCAAGGTTGCCGAAGATTTAAAGCAAATGGCGCAACTGCTGCAGGCTAAAAATTCCACTGCCGGCCTGACCCCGGAGCAGGAAAAAACGTTGGCGGATCTGATCAAAAATCTGCCACCGGAAATTGGGCAGATTGCCCAGGAAATGATGACGGCCAGCGGTACCTCGCAAAAACTGTCCCAGCTGGCGGAAACGCTGGAATTTGATACGTTGATCAATGCCAATTCACCAAAAGAGTTACAAGATTTGCTCGCCAAAACTGCAGAAAAATTTGCCACCTGGTCTACCTTGCCGCCGGGTCAGGCCGCCGAAGAATTGCAACAACTGGCACAGCGGCTGCTGAACAACGATCCGGCCGCAGCGGAGATCAAACAGATGCTGCAGCAACTGGCGGAACAGCTGCCGGCGATGCAGCCGGATCAGTTATCAGAAAAAGAGAATACCCAGCTGAAATCTTTACTGAAAAATCTGGAGGCCTTCCTGCCGGAAACGGTAAGACAGGCGGCGGTAGCGGAGGATATGCCCGAATTGCCCCGTCTGTGGACCTTGTTTAAAGCGGCGGGTGCCAGCCAGTGGAAAAATATCGCACCGCAGGAGATGGAACAGGCGGCTGCTTTACTCAGCGATTTATCAGTTACGGTTTCGGAAACGCCGGCAACCGGTTCTCAGTTGCTCCGGCAGGCGGAATTATTGGACAGCCTGTCGCCGGAACTGATCAAGGCGGTCAAAGATAATTTGGGCTTTTCCCAGGGAACCGTACGAATCAATGATCTGGTCCGAGCCTTGCAGCAGGCGGTGAACTCATTCCCGGACGGAAGTACTGCTGCACCGGCGTCTGCCGGAGACGGGGATGCCTGGGTCAGTCAGGTGGTGCAAAAAGCGCTGCAACAGTTACAAATCAGCGATGATGGCAGCGGACAAAATATGAAAGCGGCGGTGGCCGCACTGCAGGAGCTGGCGGAAGGTATGACGGCCGGGACCGGGGCGAAAAGTTCTCTGGCCCAGGCGTTGTCGTTGCAACAATTGCCCACGGATGTGGCCGGAGCGATCAAGAATTTACTGCAACAAGAGGATGCGGCCACTCAGCTGACAAAATTTTCTCAGTTTATGACCGGCATGGGTGCCAACGAAGCTGTGACCATGAAGGATTTTCAACAAGTTTTGTCCCAAATCGCGACGGGGACGGGAATCAGCGGTATGCCGGGCCCGATATCCGGTTCGTTGTTGACGATGCTGCAGTCTTATGCCCGGGAAATGGTCACTACGGTGGAGGATTTGCAGCAGTTGACTCAAAAATTGTCAGTGAACTTATTGGGAGGAACGGTGGCCGATCTGCCGGAAAATGAACAACGGCTGTTGCAGCAGCTGGTGAAAAATCTCGGCGCCAACCTGCCGCCGGCGTTGCAGCAGGCGTCGGCCCGGGCTTCGTCTTCCCAGGTGACGGAAATTTATACCTTGCTGAAGGCCATTGGCACCGGCGTTTGGCAGGAAGGCGTCCCGGACAGTCTGCAAAAGGCTGCCGATATTGTCCGGGAAATGGCGCAGACGGTGCAAAAAGGTACGGGTTTGGCCAGCCAAAAACAGGTGGATCACAGCGTATTGTCCTTCACTACACCATTGTATTTTGGCGAAGGCGGCATGCCCTATCCCGCTTATGTTCATATCTATCAGCAAAATAACGAGGCGGGACAACGTGGTCGGGGAAAGTCCCGCTTTGAGACCTGGATGCGGGTTTCGCTGGAAACAGAAAACCTGGGCGTGGTCGATACTATTTTTCGTTTGTATGATGATGATCAATTATCAGTACGGGTGAGATTGAACGGTCTGGAGGCGGCGGAGGCTTTTTCCGACGGGGCTATGGACATCCGGAAGAAACTGAACGAAGGAAAACTGAAGTTGGCGGAACTGAGTATAAATGCGGTGTAACTTTGAAAGGGGTTCATGATTTTGAGCAGGGAGTTTCGCGGGGGAGAGCAGGAAGAGACCATTGTGGCCATCGCCACTGCGGCGGGTGAAGGCGGTATCGGCATTATCCGGGTCAGCGGCAGCCGGGCAATAGATATGGCGCGGCGGTTGTTTGTGCCGGCCGGGAAGCTGTCGTCCGAAACGATAGCGGCAAAGCGGCAGTTTTTGTACGGCTGGGTTAAAGAACCGGATAGTCAGGGAAGAATTGATGAAGCGATATTGTTGATTATGCCGGCGCCTCATTCTTATACCCGGGAAGACGTGGTGGAATTTCACTGCCATGGGGGTCCGTCGCCGCTTCGCCGGATACTGGACGTATTAATGCGGCAGGGAATCCGGTTGGCGGAACCGGGCGAATTTACCAAACGGGCGTTTTTGAACGGTCGTTTGGATTTGCCGCAGGCGGAAGCCGTCATGGATGTCATCCGGGCCAAAACGGACGCTTCTTTAAAAATGGCGGTGGGAAATCTGGCCGGAGGGCTTTCGCTCCGGATTCGTGCGTTGCGGGACGATTTACTGGCCATGATTGCCCGGCTGGAAGCCGCGATTGACTTTCCGGAAGAGGATATTGAAGAACTGGCTTCAACGGAAGCCGGCAGTGCGCTCGTCACCACCCGGGAAGTCATTGCCGAATTGCTGGCTACCGCTCAGACCGGACGGATTTTGCGGGAAGGTTTGGCTACGGTGATCATCGGTAAGCCCAATGTGGGGAAATCCAGCCTGCTTAACGCATTGCTCCGGGAAAAACGGGCCATCGTGACTGATGTTCCCGGCACTACCCGCGATATTATTGAGGAATATTTAAATGTTCGGGGAATTCCGCTCAAGATTATTGATACGGCCGGAATTCGGGAAACTGAGGATTTGGTGGAGCGGATCGGTGTGGAGAGAGCTCGCCGGATTGTTGATACGGCGGATTTGGTACTGTTGTTGCTGGATGCCTCTTCGCCGCTCAGTCGGGAAGACAAGGAAGTTTTGTCTTTATTGCCGGGGCGGGAAGCGGTGATCCTCTTGAATAAAAGCGATTTGCCACCGGTGCTGACGTCGGAAGAATTGGCTGTTTTCGCTCCGGGCCGGCTGGTATTGAAAATATCGGTAACAGAAGGCAGCGGCCTGGATCAGTTGGAAGACGCTATTGCCGGAATGGTATACCGGGATGGATTGGAGCCGGTAGACGCGGCTTTTGTTAATACTCTCCGGCAGGCAGATTTATTGCGACAGACAGATCAGTGTCTGATCGCGGCGTTGGCGGCTATCGATGCCGGTATGCCGCCGGATTGCCTGGTGGTGGATTTGCGTGAGGCCTGGGAGCAACTGGGGAAAATTACTGGCGATACGGTGGGAGAGGATATCATTGATCAAATTTTTTCCCGCTTTTGTATCGGAAAATAAGGAAAACAATTTGGAAGCGGCGGGGCAACTTTTGCCTTCGCCGCTTGTTTTGCAGGAAATTGACTGTTGTTAGCGAAAACTTCTATAATATAGATTGAGGAATAATATCGAGATGCAAATAACAGACTGCTGCCGTTTCTTTTTGGCTAAAGGCTGTCTGCGGAAGAAAGGAAAGTTATGGATACATCATTGCGTCGCCCCGGTGGGGAGTTGGCATCCCGTCCATTACATTTTATATGGATTACGGACTGCTCCGGCTCCATGATCGCCAATGGAAAAATCCAGGCTCTGAATGATGCCATTCGCGAGTCAGTGCCGTTAATGCGCAATGTGGCGCAGGATAATCCCAACGCGCAGGTTTTGATCCGGGTGTTGAAATTCTCCACGGGTGCCCATTGGCATATTGACGAACCCGTGCCGATCGAACAGTTTGAGTGGACGGATCTGGCGGCAGCCGGCCTTACCGATCTGGGGAAAGCCTTAAGTCTGGTAGCGGAGCAGATGATGGTATCGGCGATGCACCAGCGGGCCTTGCCGCCGGTGCTGGTACTGGTCAGTGACGGCCAGCCCACTGATAATTATTTGAATGGATTGCAGGAACTGATGGATTTGCCCTGGGGGAAAAAAGCCGTCCGTATCGGTATTGCCATTGGTACAGATGCTAATGAAACCGTACTGGAAAAATTTATCGGCAATCCGGAAATCCCTGTTTTGCGGGCTAATAATCCCGACGTTTTGACCCGGTATATTAAATGGGCATCTACGGTAGTCTTGAAATCGGCGTCTTCTCCCGGCAGCCGGGCCCAGGTTGGCATGATTAACGGCGGCAATGTGGAAATTCCGATGCTGCCCACCGTTCCGACCACCGCGCTGGACGTCTGGTAGAAAGGATACGGTGGCGATGAATAATAAACAGAATCAATGGCCCTGGCGGGTGATGGGAGAGAAAGTGATCGGTGCAACGCATAGCCGGTCAGGCAACCCTTGTCAGGACGCCATATTATGGAAAGTATTGCCCGAACAGCGGGGTATTGTGCTGGCGGTGGCCGACGGCCACGGTAGCAGCTCCAGTCCGTATAGTGATGAAGGCGCGGCCCTCGCGGTTCAGGTAGCGGTAGCGTTATTGGAAAAATTGACGCAGGAGAGCGGCGACAATTTATCGTTATTGAAGCAGATGGCTGAGGCGCAGCTGCCGCGGATGATGGTACGGGGCTGGGCGGAGGAAGTATTGGCGCGGCATCGGGAAAAACGGATAAAAGATCCCGATGCTGAATCGCTTCCTCTCTTGCCGGGTTTTTCTGTTGTCCCGGCACCGGAAGTTGCGGCTGATTTTCCGGAAGAGTTAACGGATGCAGAGCAGGGGCGGATCTTGCTGAAATATGGCAGTACGCTTCTGGCGGTGCTGGCCACTGCCCGGTTTTTTATTTTGTTTCAGCTGGGGGATGGCGATATTTTGGTGGTGGAAAGCGATGGATCCGTCAGCCGTCCTTTGACGCGGCGAACGGGGCTGGCTGCCAATGAAACACTTTCTTTGTGCACAAAATCTTCCTGGAAAGACGTGCAATTTTTGTTTCAGCCATTGCACGGTGAAGAGCCGCCGTTATTACTGGTGGCTACGGATGGCTACTCTAATTCGTTTGCCAGCGAAGAAGGATTTTTCCGGGTTGGCTCGGATTATTTGGCACTGTTAAAGCGGGACGGCCCCGACGAAGTGGCTTTAAAGCTGAAAGAATGGCTGGCGGAGACTTCAGAAAGCGGCAGTGGGGACGATATTGCGCTGGGTATGGTTTTTCGGGGTGACGGTTGTTCAGCGACAGGGCTGGGAGGAGGTGACTGATATGCTGCATGCGTTGCAAAAAGACCAGTTGCTTTATACCGGTTCGGGGCGGACCTGCCAAATAGGTTCTTTGCTGGGTAGCGGTGGTCAGGGAGAAGTTTACGAAGTCCAAATGGAGGGGCAACCCTATGCCTTAAAATGGTATTATCCGGAACAGGCGACCCGGGAGCAGCGCCAGATTCTTGAAGATTTGGTGAACCGGGGGGCACCGACGCCCCGCTTTCTCTGGCCCATCGACATTGTGAATTCTCTGGACCGTACGACCTTTGGTTATGTGATGCCGTTGCGGGAATCCAGATTTTGCGGTATTGTGGATATGATGCGGCGTAAGGCGGAACCGTCGTTTCGCGCTCTGGCCACCGCCGGTTATGAATTAGCGGACAGCTATCATCAGCTGCATGCCAGGAGATTATGTTACCGGGATATTTCGTTTGGCAATGTCTTTTTAGATCCACGAACCGGCGAAGTTCGGATTTGTGACAATGATAATGTTTCTATCGCCGGTGCCGATCATAGCGGCGTACTGGGGACGCCCCGCTTTATGGCGCCGGAAATTGTTCGGGGTGAAGCGAGGCCGACTCCGGAGACAGATTTGTTTTCGCTGGCGGTGTTGTTGTTTTATATGTTCATGATGCATCATCCGCTGGAAGGCCGGCGCGAGGCGGAAATTCGCTGTTTTGACTTGCCGGCGATGAACAAACTGTACGGCTTTGAGCCGATTTTCATTTGGCATCCCGCCAATGACAGCAACCGCCCCGTTCCCGGTCTCCAGGACAATGCACGGGTGTTCTGGGAGGTGTATCCGGAGTTCTTCAAACAGGCCTTTACGCGGGTTTTTACCCAGGGAATCCAAACACCGGCGCTTCGGATACAGGAAAGTGAATGGCGGAAAATTTTTGTTGAACTGCGGGATTCGATTATGTATTGCGGTCATTGTGGCGCCGAAAATTTTTATGACGCGGAACGTCTGAAAACTTTGCAAAAACCGCTTTGCTGGGCGTGTAAAAAAAATATTTTGACGCCGCCGCGGATACGGATCGGCTCCAGCTTTGTCATGTTGAATCATGACAGCCGTCTATACCCTCACCATTTGGGCGATACCTTTAATTTTGGCTATCCGGTGGCTGAGGTGGAACGTCATCCGCAAGATCCGTCGATCTGGGGACTGAAAAATCTGACCCAGCTTCCCTGGACCATGGTGAAGCAGGATGGCAGCCAATTGGAAGTTCCGGCGGGCCGGCGGGCGGTGCTGGGATATGGCACCCGCCTGCAGTTTGGCTCGGTAGAAGGAGAAATCCGCGTATAAAGAGACAAGGCTCTTTGGCGGTCAGCGAATATAGATGTAAGGTGATGACCATGATGATAAAGCTGGAAAATTTGGCGGTTCTCCGGGAACCACTGGAAGAACAGCTGGCGGAATATAAGGCGTTGCAGCGGGAATTGGCCCGCCTGTTAACAGAAAAAGATCATATGGTGAAAAACATTGGTCCGCAAATGGAGGCGGAACTGGAATTGAAACTGGGAGTACTTCAGTTTGAGGCGGAATCGCTGGATTGCGATATCCGCCTGTTGAAACGGAAGCTGGATATGATTCTTGCCCATTATAAAAGTGCCGGCGAATGCCCCGGCGAGGAATCGCTGGATGAGTTTGACACCCAGCTGGAAATGGAATTTGCCACGCAGCGGGGGTTTACCCAAAGCCGGTTTGAAAAGATTGTCAGCGCGCGGTTGCTGGTAGACTCGGTGCTGTCGGAAGAAGAGAGGCAGCGAATGATTAAAGTGTATCGCCGCCTGGCCAAACGCTTGCATCCGACGATTAACCCTGATTTGACGCCGGAATATAAAAGCGTTTGGGAATATATCTCCAACGCCTATCGGAATGGTGAACTGGAGGAACTGGAAACGTTGGCCACGCTACTCAAATCATTGCCCGGCGAAGTGACCGGTGTGCCGGATTTGGCGCAGCCGGAAGCTACGGCACTGTTGCAGAGCCGTATTGTAAAAATGCGCAGTACCCGACGGCAGGTGCGGGAACAGATCCGCAATATGAAGCGGGCCCATCCGTACCGGTTGAATTATCAGCCGAAAGACAGTGGCTGGGTGGAGGAGCAGTGCCGGGAACTTCAGGAACGGATTCGACAGTTGGGAAAAGACAAGGAAATTTCTGAGCATTTGATGACTGCGGTGTTGTCCGGTGCTGGCAGGAACAACCTGCATTAAGAGTGGCGAGGAGTGGACGCGATTGTTTGCGGCGGGGTCTTATGAGGTGATTGTAATTGGAGCCGGTCACGCGGGTTGTGAGGCGGCGTTGGCGGCGGCCCGGCTGGGCGCCCGGACTATGATAGTTACGTTAAATATGGATAACATTGCCATGATGCCGTGCAATCCGGCCGTGGGCGGTCCGGCCAAAGGCCATTTGGTGCGGGAAATTGACGCGCTGGGCGGAGAAATGGGAATTAATACGGATAAAACCTGTATTCAGGCTCGGATGCTGAATACGGCAAAGGGGCCGGCGGTTCATGCGTTACGGGCCCAGGCCGATAAAAAGCAGTACCAGCTGCTGATGAAAGAAACGTTGGAAAATCAATCGGGACTGGACGTAAAGCAATTGCTGGTGGAACAGGTTATCGCGGAAAATGGTCAGGTCACCGGTGTCTTGACCGAAACGGGTGAGTTTTTTGCCTGTCGTTGCGTTGTGGTGGCGACCGGAACTTATTTGCGCGGTAAAATTATTCTGGGTGAGGTAAATTATCCCGGTGGTCCGGCGGGGCAACGTAGTGCCAATCTTTTATCGGCGTCACTGCAGGAACTGGGTATCCGGCTGTTGCGGTTCAAAACCGGGACGCCGGCCCGGGTGGATCAGCGGACGGTGGATTTTTCCCGGATGGTGATTCAGCCGGGAGATGAAGAAGTACATAACTTCTCCTTTATGAGCGATATCGATACCCGTCAACAGGTTCCTTGCTGGTTAACCTACACCAACGAAAAAACCCATGAAATCATTCGGGCTAATTTACACCGTGCGCCGCTGTATATGGGTTTGATTGAAGGAACTGGTCCACGCTACTGTCCCTCTATTGAGGATAAGGTGGTCCGGTTTGCCGATAAAACCGCCCATCAGGTATTCGTGGAGCCGGAAGGTTATCATACGAATGAAATGTACGTGCAGGGCATGTCCACCAGTCTGCCGGTGGATGTGCAGCTGCAGTTTTTACGGACCATTCCCGGCTTGGAGCGGGTAGAGATCATGCGTCACGGATACGCGATTGAATATGATTGCGTGGATCCGACGCAACTGTGGCCGAGTTTGGAAACCAAGACGGTAGCCGGTTTATTTACCGCTGGCCAGACCAATGGTACCTCCGGTTATGAGGAAGCGGCGGCGCAGGGTCTGGTGGCTGGTATTAATGCGGCCCGCCGGGCGCAACAGAAGGAACCCTTTGTCTTGTCCCGGTCGGATGCCTACATTGGCGTCTTGATCGATGATTTAGTGACCAAGGGGACCAATGAGCCCTACCGGATCATGACCTCCCGGGCGGAATACCGGCTGCTGCTGCGGCAGGATAATGCTGATTTACGGTTGACGGAAAAAGGCCGGGAAATCGGTCTGGTATTAGATGAGCGTTATGCAAGGTTTTGTGAAAAGAAGCAGAGTATTGACCGGGTCATGGCGCTATTACGGGAAACGATGATTACGCCGGGGGCGGCGACCCAGGAAAAAATGGCGGCAATGGCTACGGCACCGCTTCGCACCGGGATTACCCTATATGATCTGCTGAAACGAACGGAAGTCAGCTATTCCGCGCTTTGCCGGTATTTTGACCTGCCGGACATTGCGGCAGTGGCCCGGGAACAAATTGAAATCAGCGTGAAGTATGAAGGGTATATCAAAAAACAGATCGAGCAGGTGGAACGGGCGGCTCGCCTGGAAGCTAAGCAACTGAATCCGGCGATTGACTACGCCACGATTCAGGGCCTTTCCCGCGAGGCACAGCAAAAGCTGGCCAAGATTCAACCGCTTTCCGTCGGCCAGGCGGCCCGGATCTCGGGAGTTTCACCGGCGGATATTTCCATTTTGATGGTTTATTTGGAACAGCATCGCCGGATTAAAGCAACCGGGACGGACGCACCGGTAGGAGGCCAGGAATGAACTTTGCCGACATTTTGTTACCGGCGGCAGCGCAGGCGGGTTTTGCGCTGTCGCCAAGACAGCGGGAACAGTTCACCCGTTATTATGAACTACTCATCCAGTGGAATGAAAAAATGAATCTGACCGCCATCACTCAGCCGCAGGAAGTGGCGTTAAAGCATATGGTCGATTCCCTGACCGCTTATGATGCGGCGGTCTTTGCTGATATACCGGCGGTGATTGATGTGGGGACCGGCGCCGGTTTTCCCGGCGTACCATTAAAAATATTTCTGCCGGAGTTGTCATTGACACTGATGGATTCGCTGAACAAACGATTGCTGTTTTTACAGGAAGTGGTGGATCAATTGGAGTTAAGCGGCGTCCGGATCGTGCATGCCCGGGCGGAGGATGCCGGACGTGACCGGCAGCATCGGGGAAAATACGGTGTGGCATTATCGCGGGCGGTGGCCCGTCTGAACGTGCTTTGTGAACTCTGTCTGCCGCTGTTGCAAAATGGTGGTTACTTCGTGGCAATGAAGGGAGCGCAGTACCGGGAAGAACTTCAGGAAGCCGACCGGGCACTGACTCTCCTGGGGGGAAAAGTGGAAAAAGTGGTTCCGGTGGAACTTCCCGGCCTGGAGGATAAACGGGCGGTGATCTATGTGCGCAAGGTTCGCTCCACTCCGGCGGATTATCCGCGGCGGGCCGGGTTGCCGGAAAAAAAACCATTGTAGTATAGTATAATAATAGAGACGAATAGAAAGATAGAGTGACGGGATGTTGCAATGGGGGTGAAACAATGAAGCGATGGGCTAGAATATTGGGAATTGGCGCCGACGACAAGCCGACGGAACCCTCCCGGAAACCCGCTAACCGCTGGGAGCCGGTTTTGCCGCCGCCGGAGGTGACGCTGGAAGCCGGGGTTCAAATTGAACAAATACCGGTGGAGAACCTCGTTCCCAATCCCTTTCAACCGCGGAAAACTTTTCATGATGAGGCGCTACAGGAGCTTTCCCAATCTATAAAAGAATTTGGTGTACTGCAGCCGCTGCTGGCGAGGCGCCAGCAAGACCGTTTTGAATTGATTGCCGGGGAGCGGCGGTTGCGGGCCTCTCGCTTGGCGGGCCTGGATACCGTTCCGGTCATTGTCAAAGAGATTGATGACAAGGAAATGGCGGAACTGGCCATGATTGAAAACCTGCAGCGGGAAGACTTGCACTATTTGGAAGAGGCGGAAGGGTTTCAGTTACTGATGACCCAGTTCGCTTTTACGCAGGACGAACTGGCCCGCCGGGTGGGTAAAAGCCAGTCAACCATTGCCAATAAATTGCGTTTGTTGAAAATGAAGCAGGAAGTCCGGGACGTTCTATTCCGGGAAAATCTTACGGAGCGTCATGCCCGGGCGTTACTCAAGCTGGAATCGGCGGCTCAGCTGCAGGTTTTGGCGGTTATTGCGGAAAAAGAT
The DNA here is from genome assembly GCA_035560935.1 of Patescibacteria group bacterium. Classification (GTDB taxonomy): domain Bacteria; phylum Bacillota; class Negativicutes; order Sporomusales; family Sporomusaceae; genus DATMYQ01. Next base: position 14,275 of record DATMYQ010000144.1, read on the forward strand.
CTGAATGTGCGGGAAACGGAAGCGCTGGTCGGACAGCTGATGGCCGAACCGCCGCCTAAGCCGCTGAAGCAAAACATGGTTAAAGTGATCAAAGACGTAAGGATTTTTCTTAATACCATTGACAGCGTTGTGCAGCAGATGCGAAAAAGTGGTATGGATATCCGGGTGCAACAACAGCAGGATGAAGAGTTTGTCACCCTGCAGATTCAGGTAAGAAATAATAATAATCCGGCGAAGACCAGTGTGAAATTGAAGCGCAAGTAAAAATATGGTTACGGGAGAGGGTGGAAACATGAAAATACATCGGATGGATACAACGTTTAGTACGGAAAAACTACAGGAATCCAAAGAATTTTATATCAAATACTTCAATTTTGTTTTGGTATATGAAAGCGATTGGTATATTGAATTGATCTCAGCGGAAAATCAGGGGATGGGTGTCAGTTTTACGTTGCCACAACGAGAAGTGGGCGAATTTTTTAACGGTAAAGGAATTGTTCTTTCCTTTGAGGTGGATGATGTCGATGCGGAATTTTCCCGGCTGCAGGCGCTTGGATTGGACAATTTAACAGAAATTCAGGATAAACCCTGGGGTGAACGCAGCTTTGTAGTGGATGATCCCAATGGGGTGCATTTGTACATTTATAAATCGATTCCGCCAACGTCGGAGTATCAAAAAATTTATGAATCGTTTAAAAAAGACGGTTAAATGGTGTTGCGGGAAGCCAAGTTCTTCCGCTGAGAAAAGGATCGTTGCCATTTGTGGTAACGATCCTTTTTTGCAAGGGTTAGGAAAAGGGCAATTTCACCTGCTTTCTTAAAATTGTCCCGAAAATGGCTGGTTAAAACCGGCGAGGATTGGCTCTGTCATCAGAAGTAATATCATGATATGGTGTTACTGTAAATTAGATCAAACAGTTCAAAGCGGGTTTTACCAAACAGGAAGGGTGATCATGGTGAAAGTATTGGGAATGGTGGGAAGTCCGCGGCAAGGGGGAAATACCCAGTTGCTGATGGAAGCTTTTTTGAGCGGAGTGGAAGAAAATGGTGCCCAGGGAGAAATGATTTCTCTGCAGCGTCTGACGCTGAACCCTTGTGACGGGTGCTTTGCCTGCTGGCAGCCCGATGGGCGCTGTGTAAAACAGGACGACATGTCGGAGTTATATACAAAGATTGAGCAGGCAGAAATTATTGCTTTTGGAACACCGGTTTATTGGTATGGTCCCACCGCCTTGATGAAAGGCGTCATTGACCGGCTGGTTTTCTACAATTATCCGTTGCATCGGCAGCGAATCCGTAATAAAACTGCAGTGATTCTGGTTCCCTGTGAAGAAACTGATCCCGCAGTGACGCAATTAATAGAAGAGTTTTTTTTGCGATGTTTTCGATACCTGGAAATGGATTTTGCCGGAAAAATCATGGCGCCCGGTTTGGATCAACGTGGTGCTGTTCGCCAACACCCTGACTTTTTGCAGCAGGCCAGAAATCTCGGGCAACAAGTAGTCCGACGGGTTCAGGATCGGGGGGAGCGACAATGATCCATATGTCGGCCGCCATTGGTTACCACTATCCGCAGACCCGAATCGGTATTATGCGGATCGCTGCCATTAGCAAGCCGGACGATACAAAAGCGTTGGAAGAGAAAAAACGTCAGTTGGAAGGCTCGCTGCGGCAGCAGTATGCGGATCGGGAATTGCGCCGGGGCTTGCCGGCGGTAGGGCATTATATACGGTATTACAAACAGTTTGGCAAACAGTATCACGTGTTGATGCAGTTGGATTCGCTGGTGGATAAAGGCCGTAACATCCCAACCCGGGAACCTTTGGTGGAAGCTATGTTTATGGCGGAATTAAAAAACCAGTTACTGACGGCCGGACACGATGCCAAACGTCTGAATGGCGTGTTATCAGTAGAATTGTCCGGTGGTGAGGAAGCATATCAACTGCTAAGTGGAAAGCAACAACAGCTGAAAGCCGGTGACATTCTGATGAGGGACGAAAGCGCCGTGATTGGCAGTATCCTTTATGGTCCGGATCACCGTACCCGGATTACTGCGACGACCCGGGATTGTCTGTTTGTGGTCTATGCGCCATATGATATTGGCGAAACGGCCATTCAGGAACATTTTGCCGATATTGCCGCTTATGTGGAATTGTTCTCGCCCGGAGCCCAGGTAAAAGAACAGAAAATTTGCGGCTGAATCGACGGGCGGACGTAGTGCGCAGTGTTAGTATGCACGGATCCCCCGGTCAGAAAATGGGTGCGGCGGTGTTTGGTCGTAAAGGCATGATTTCAACTTAGGGAGCACAAAAACCCGGCATTTAGCCGGGTTTTTGTGCTCCCTATCTTTGTGTTTATCCGCAGGAATTATTGGCAGGAGTTAATGCTTGTTGCCAGCAACGGTGACGCCAGCAAGATATCGTCGTGGAGACGGAACTCAACTTTTTGCTGCATTTCGGTTACTGGCATAAGAATTTTGCCGATTGTGACAGTAACTCCGGGATAAATGGGACCGTGGACAAGAATTTTACCGTGCTGGCGGAGTGTTTTTAGTTCCTGACCCATATTATGGAGTTGTGCTTGAGCGGTTGCTACTTCTGCAGCCATTTTTTTGTGTTCAGCTTCTAACTCGCGCTTGGCTTGTTTACGTTCTTCCGACAGGGAATGAGTGGGAGCGTTGTTAAACATAGCTAGTGGTTTGCGTAACTGTTCCAATTGGTGTTTGTTTTCCGCTAATGCCCAGGAGAGTTTTTCTTCTTCTGCTTCCAGTGTCGGATTGACGCCGGCGCGCAATTCCGTCAGGGCAGCGCGGGGACGGCCGGCGGAATAGGTGATGATGTCCTGGGCCGCATTCAGACAGCCGCCGATGATTTGACTTTGGGCACTTGCCAGCTCAATGGACTGGTGCGCTTCCACTTGGCTGTGCAGGATTACGCTGTGGGCCAGGACGTTGCCGCCGGCAAAAATGGTGGCATTTTCAATGAACTGAGCAATGATATCACCCTGGGCCCGGATTTCTCCTTTGTGCATTCCCTGGATTCCGTGCCGGACAATAATTTTTTGGGCATGGATGGTTCCGCCGGTGACCATGCCCCGGATGTCGACAGTACCGGTGGCTTTGACGGTAAAACCGGCGGTCACCGAGCCGTTTACCACTACGCTGCCGGTAAAATCAATATTGCCGGTGGAAAAATCCACATCTCCGTCGATTTGCAGACAGGGAAGGACATGCAGTTGGTTTCTGTCCAGAATAATTTGTCCGTCACTGTTGGCGATGGCCGTGAGACCGTCATCCGAAAGAATAACGTTTTTGCCGGCCCGCAGCGGGATATCTTTACCGGCTCGGGCCGCTATCGGCAGTCCGAGGACATCCGTGCCATCCGTGCCGGGCGTAGCGGGAGTTTTTATTGCCAGGCGGTCGCCTTTGTGGACGATCGTGAACAGATTCAGGTTCTTAAAATCAACGCGCCCATTTTCCAATTCTATCGGGCAGCCCCGGGTTTCTTGGGAAACTAAATAGTGGATGCTGGCATCCTGACCACCGGACGGCAACGTGCCTTTGGCGCAGGGAAACTTCAATCCCGGACGTGCCTGTGCCTGTTTTACCGCTGCGGCGTCAATTCCGTGACGAATGCCGCTCTGTTCCATTTTGAGATAGAGTTCGGAGAGTTCCGGAATACGGCAACCTTCCGGTAGATTAATCTGGATCATGGCTTCCATGCGGTCCCGGGTGATAAAGATCGCAATATTCGGTTCGGTGGGGCTGTTGGCAAGCAGGCGTTGCGCCTGCTTGATCAGTTCGTCAGTGGAGTCGGTCAATGGGGACACGCTCCTTTTGATATTATTTGCGCGCCTGACATTTAAGTTCCGGGGAGGCCGAAGAGAAGTCGGATGCCGTCGCTGGTAAGTTCAGACGAAATTGATAGGGGTGGAGGCCAACCAGCGACAAGAGGCTGTAGCTTGGGGTGAGATATTGATCGTCCACACAGGACAGCGTCAGTTTGGCACCGCCGCAAAGCAATAAAAAGTCATTAATGGGAAAAAAAGATAAATCAGCAGGTAAAATAATGTGGTTGCCGATGGAATATCCGAGTTGCCCGGCGTGTTGTGACAACGCGGCAATAACTTGCGTGGCGCAGATATCCAAAGCACATTTGGCGGCCGCGTTCACCAGAAGACCATTGGTATAATCACCTTGGTTAAGTTTGTCGGCCGCATACGTCGATAACACAGATCCCAGTGTTACGGCTACCAGCGCGACCTGGTGTGATCCGGCCAGCAGTGGCACTCCGGGCAACATGGCTACGGATAACGGGGGAAGGGATACGATGCTGTCGGTTTCGGCGTCGAAGGGATAAATTTCCCAGGAACCGCGCGGTGTTGCTTTTTCCTGTACTTGCATGCATGCCGTTTCAATTAACGTGTCCGGCAATGCCAGCTGAGGAGAAATCCCCAGTTGGCGGCGGATAATTGCCGGATCAAGTAACGGTAAAACCGGTGTATGTAGTCGCATAGGAACCTCCATTGCGCAATCTTTGCGTTAAAATCATCATATTGCCTGCGCGGTGACGGTGTCAAGGATGATTTAAAAAATTCACAAAAGAGACGTTAAATTTACAAACCAGCAGGCGGAAGCAGAGCAGTCTTTCCGCTAATTCTACGGGTGAAAGTCAAATTTGCGGCAGGAAAACGCCGTTGTATGTGGAATCAAAGATAATGCAGAAACTAATCCTGAAAAATTACCGATTGTTTCCCGGGGGATTTTCATAGTCGGACTTTGTGCGGTCCGGCGGTCAAATAGCGGAATTTGAGCAGGCTCTGTGATTCAAAGAATTTTGAGGTGAAAGCATTGGTAAAAGTAATTGCGGTTGCAAACCAAAAAGGTGGTGTGGGAAAAACGACCACCGCGGTCAATTTGAGTGCCTGCTTAGCGGCGTTGGGGAAAAGTGTTTTGTTGATTGATATGGATCCTCAGGGAAACTCCACCAGCGGGCTGGGCTTTCCTAAAGGAGAAGTGAAACGTTGCAGTTATGATGTTTTGATTAATGATATTCCCATGAGCAGAGCGGTTGTTGCCACGGAAATCAATAACCTGAGCCTGTTGCCGGCAACGATTCAATTGGCCGGAGCAGAGATTGAACTGGTATCAATCATGTCCCGTGAGGCAAGGTTGAAAAAATCATTGGACAAAGAGAAGCACAATTATGACTATGTGATTATTGACTGTCCTCCATCATTAGGTTTACTGACGATTAATGCCTTAATGGCTGCTAATTCTGTCTTGGTTCCGATTCAGTGCGAATTTTATGCGCTGGAAGGATTAACGCAATTAATGAACACGATTACCTTGGTTCAGAAAAACTTGAATCCGGTATTGACGTTGGAAGGTGTCGTTTTAACCATGTTTGATGCCCGGACTAATCTTTCTATCCAGGTGGTGGACGAAGTGAAAAATCATTTTCGCCATAAAGTGTATCAGACCATTATTCCGCGGAATGTTCGGCTTAGTGAGGCGCCCAGTCACGGAAAACCGGTGATAACATATGATCCGAAATCCAAGGGGAGCGAAGTGTATTTTGACTTGGCAAAAGAGGTGATCGGCGATGAATAAGCAAAGAGGATTAGGGCGTGGTCTGGATGCTTTATTTTCAGGAGCGAATACTCGCAATGCAGCAGTGGATGGCGAGATCCAGCACCTCTCCTTGCTGTTGATTACACCGAATCGGTTTCAACCCCGCCGTGTATTTGATGAAGAGGCGTTGGCAGATCTGGCGCAATCGATTAAACAACATGGTGTCCTGCAGCCCATTATGGTTCGAAAAACTGTTGAAGGGTATGAACTGATTGCCGGTGAACGACGCTGGCGGGCTTCCCAGTTAGCAGGACTTAAAACGATACCGGCCATATTGAAAGACTATACGGACGGCGAGATGACGGAAATCGCGCTGGTTGAAAACTTGCAGCGGGAGAACTTAAACCCCATCGAAGAAGCGATTGCCTATAAAAAACTAATGGAAGAGTTTGGTTTGACGCAGGAGGAAGTCGCTCGTAAAATTGGACGCAGTCGTTCGTTGATTGCCAACACGGTCCGCTTGCTGCAATTGCATCAGGATGTGCAGCAACATGTCTGGCAGGGAACGTTGACGAATGGACAAGTACGCCCGCTCTTGGCCATTGAAAAACCGGAATTGCAAATTGAAGCGGCCAACCGGATTATTGAGGAAGGTTTATCGGCGCGGGATGTGGAGGCCATGGTTCGGCAGATGCTCAACCGGCGGGAGCGCAGGACGGAAGAGGAATCCTTGGAGGCGTCGGAGAAAGAAGAGGCAGTGTCACCGCCGGAGCGAAACTTCTTTTTGGAAGAAATCGAAGACCGGTTAAAAATGATGTTGGGTACGCAGGTAAAAATAAAAGCCGGCAAAACAAAGAGTAAGATCGAAATCGAGTTTTATTCATCGGAGGATTTGGAACGTTTGTTAGAAGCGTTGTCGGGTGCGCAGCATTTTGAGAAGGCTTCCGAACCAGTGCGACATCTGGTGGTGTAAACAAGAGGGAAGAATGTTTCACGTGAAACATTCTTCCCTATACGTATCAGAAATAATAAGCGCAGTGTCGTGAAGAATGCTGGCGGTGTTTTTCGCGTATCTGAAGGGCAGGTAAGGGCAATGCGAATAGAAAAGGATTTGCTGGGAAGCCGCGAAGTGCCGGCAACCGTCTATTATGGGATACATACCTTGCGAGCGACAGAAAATTTTACAATCAGCGCTTACAAAGTACATCCGCAATTGATTCGCAGCATGGCCGCGATAAAAAAAGCGGCGGCGATGGTCAATAAAGAGTTGGGATATCTGCCGGCGGAGATTGCGGATGCCATTATAACGGCGGCCACGGAAGTGGAAGACGGGCAATGGCAGGAGCAATTTGTCGTGGATGCGTTCCAGGGTGGTGCCGGAACTTCAACGAACATGAATGTTAATGAAGTGGTGGCCAATCGGGCGATTCGTCTGCTGGGCGGGGGACTGGGCGACTATGATATGGTCCATCCGTTGAACCATGTCAATTTGCATCAATCGACCAACGATGTGTATCCTACGGCGTTGAAAGTGGCGGCTATTCAGCTGCTGCAGCCATTGAGCGAAGCGTGCGCCCGGCTGCAGGAAGCGATGCAGGAAAAAGAAGCCCGGTTTGCCGGCGTGATTAAGGTGGGCCGGACACAATTGCAGGACGCGGTGCCGATTATGCTGGGGCAGGAATTTAGTGCGTATGCGCAGGCGATTTCCCGGGATCGCTGGCGTTTGTACAAAGTGGAAGAGCGGTTGCGTCAGGTGAATTTGGGCGGTACGGCGGTGGGAACCGGCATTAACGCTGATAAAAAATACATCTTTCGGGTTGTTGAACAACTGCGGCAGCAAACAGGAATTGGTCTGGCCCGGGCCGAAAATATGATTGACGCCACACAAAATGCAGATGTATTTGTCGAAGTGTCGGGACTGTTGAAGGCATTAGCGGTAAATTTAAGTAAAATTGCCCATGATTTACGCCTGATGTCCTCCGGACCGCGGGCCGGGTTTTGTGAAATCCGCCTGCCGGAGCGGCAGGCGGGATCGTCGATTATGCCGGGAAAGGTCAACCCTATCATTCCGGAGGCGGTGAACCAATTAAGTTTTCATGTGATGGCGGCCGATATGGCTATCACCATCGCGGCTCAAAGCGGCCAACTGGAGCTGAATGCGTTTTTGCCGTTAGTGGCCCATCACTTGCTGGGGTGTCTGGAAATGCTGACCAATGGCGTCAACCAACTCAATGAACACTGTATTGCCGGAATTGAAGCCAATGAAACGCACTGCCGGCAGCAACTGGAGGAAAGCCTGGCAACGGTCACGGCATTGGTACCACGGTTGGGATATGATCTGGCGACGCAAATCGCCCGCGCGGCGTTTGAACAAAACATTTCTGTGGCGGCAGCGCTAAAAAACTGTCAGGTGCTAAATGACGATGAATTGGAACTCCTACTGAATCCCCGGCAAATGACAAGGCCAGGGACGGGACAACGAAAACCATAACGAGATTTGTCTAAGGAATCGCTTTGAGCAGAGGTTCCTAAGTTGAGGAGGATGATTATGCAGGATACTCCAAAAGGCGGACGTTTACATATTGCGATTTTTGGTCGCAGGAACGCGGGAAAATCAAGCTTGATCAACGCATTGACCAGTCAGGATATTGCCATCGTTTCCGCGGTGCCGGGCACCACAACGGATCCGGTATATAAAGCGATGGAGATTTTACCCATCGGACCGGTGATGATCATTGATACCGCAGGGATTGATGACGTGGGAAGCCTGGGAGAATTGCGGATCGAACGGACCATGCAGGTTTTGAATAAATCGGACGTGGCGGTGCTGGTGGTTGAACCGGAAGCCGGGGTGGGCGATTTTGAGCAGGATTTGCTGGCAGCCATCCGCAAGCGGGGCATCCCGGCGCTGGGCGCCGTTAATAAGACGGATCTGATAGCGCTGGAACCGGAGCAGCTGAAAAAATGGCAGGAAGAACTGGACTTGGCGTTGTTACCGGTAAGCGCCAAAACTGGTCAGGGAATTGAAGAATTAAAACGCCTGATTATCAAAAATGCTCCGGACGACTGGGAAGGGCCGCCGGTCATTGGAGACTTGTTGTCGCCGGGTGATACAGTGGTTATGGTAGTGCCCATTGATTTGGCGGCACCCAAGGGACGCCTGATTTTGCCGCAGGTGCAAACGATTCGGGACGTTCTGGATCATGATTGCGGTTGTGTAGTAGTGAAAGAACGGGAGCTGAAGGATGCGCTGGCCAACCTGAAGCATCCGCCCAAGATGGTGGTCACCGATTCGCAGGAATTTATGAAGGTGGGCGGCGATACGCCGGCTGATGTTTTACTGACGTCCTTTTCCATATTGTTTGCGCGCAATAAGGGGGATTTGGAAACGCTGGTCCAAGGGGCCAAAGCCATTGACAAGCTTCAGCCCGGGGATAAAGTGCTGATTTCAGAAGGCTGTACCCATCACCGGCAGGCTGACGATATCGGCCGGGTGAAAATTCCCCGCTGGCTGCGGCAGGCCGTGGGGGGAGAACTGGATTTTCACTGGGTATCCGGCGGGGATTTTCCCCGTGATCTGGACACGTATCGCTTAGTGGTGCACTGTGGCGCCTGCATGCTGAACCGGCGGGAAATGCTGTATCGTCTGACCGTCGCCCGGGAAGCCGGGGTGCCGATTGTCAACTATGGCTTGCTCATTGCACATTTGCATGGGATTCTCCATCGGGCGCTGGGACCATTTCCCGGAGCGCAAATGCTATTAGAGGAATAAACGGAAATTAAGGCGAAAGTAGGCGGATACATGATATATTTAGATAACGCCGCCACCACCTGGCCCAAACCGGAATGCGTCTATGCCGCGGTCGATTACTGCCTGCGAAATATCGCGGCCAATCCGGGGCGTGGCGGACACCGCATGGCGCGGGAAGCGGGGCTGCTGTTGTTTGAAACTCGGGAGCTATTGGCACAATTGTTGGGGGTGGAAGACCCCAATCGAATATGTTTTACTTATAACGCCACGGACTCGCTAAACATTGCCTTGCTGGGGTTGTTGAAAGAAGGCGATGTGGTCTTGACCACATCGTTGGAGCATAATGCGGTGGCGCGACCGTTGCGATGGCTGGAACGCAACCGGGGAATCCGGCTGAAGATTATTGGCGGCGATGATCAGGGCCGTTTGCGGCTGGATGTCTTGCAAAAAGAGTTGGAGCAAGGGGCCGCGGCAGTAGTCATGACACACGCCTCCAATGTAACCGGCGCATTAATGCCGGTGGCGGAAGTGGGGCGGCTGACGCGCCGTCAGGGCACGCAACTTATTGTGGATGCGGCGCAGACGGCGGGTGTGGAACCTATCGATGTTGAGGCCATGGGTATTGACGTGCTGGCATTTAGCGGACATAAAGGTTTGCTGGGGCCGCAGGGAACCGGCGGAATTTATGTGCGCGAAGGGTTGGTCATTCAGCCGTTGCGGACCGGTGGTACGGGCAGTCTTTCGGAGTCGGACCGGCAGCCGGATTTTATGCCGGACAGCCTGGAAAGCGGTACACCCAACACGCCGGGAATTGCTGGTCTGAGAGCGGCATTGCAGTATATCCATGAGCAGGGGCGTGAAGTGTTGCAAGAAAGAGAACGGCTGCTGGCCCGGCAATTGATCAACGGTTTTGCCGAGATCCCCGGTGTGCGATTATTGGGACCGGCAGCTGAGGAAGAACGGACGGCGGTGGTATCCGTAACGGTAAGAAACTGGGATAGCGGCGCGCTGGCCCGGGAACTCGATGAACAATACGGTATTGCCTGCCGTGGTGGACTGCATTGCGCGCCCTGGGCCCATGAAGCGATGGGTACGCTGAAAACCGGTGCCGTCCGGTTTAGCCCGGGTGCGTTTACAAGCACGGAAGAAATTGAGCAGGCAGTCCGCGCTATGGAGAAGCTATGTGAAAAGGGGCAAAGTCTTTGAAAGGTACATTAACCAACGCCGCCACTATTTTGATCGGTTCGGCTATCGGATTGGCGTTAAAACGAGTGATTCCGGAAAAATGTTTGCAGACGATTATGCAGGGAATGTCGTTGGCAGTACTGGTTATCGGTTTTCAGATGGCAGAGCGCAGCCAAAATTTCCTGGTAGTGATTCTGGCTTTGGCCGGCGGTGCTCTGATCGGTGAATTGCTGGATATTGATGGGCGATTGACGAAACTGGGTGACTGGCTGACCCATAAATGGGGGCAGGGAGAACGCAACCTGGGCAAAGGATTTGTCAATGCCAGTCTGCTGTTCTGCATTGGCGCGATGGCGGTCGTGGGAGCCATCCAGGAGGGCTTGACCGGATCGACGGACACTTTATACGCTAAAGCCACTCTTGACGGTATTGTTTCCGTTTTACTGGCCGCCACGCTGGGGATTGGTGTGGCTCTTTCCAGTATCAGCGTGCTCTTGTATCAGGGCAGTATCACATTGGCATCGGGTTTGATTGGCAGTTATGCCTCTGACGCGGTAGTCCGGGAGGTTTCCGCTACCGGTGGCGTGTTGATCATTGGTGTAGGTGTGGTGATGATTGAACTAAAAGAAATCAAGCTGGCAAATTTATTACCGGCCATCCCAGTCGCCGCTGTAATTGCTTTCTTTTGGAATTTGTGACCTCTGATCGTGACTGATCGGATTTTGAAAATAATACGATGGTGAGGAGAGAAAGAACGATGATTTCGGAGAGTGAACTGACCGCTCTGGTGCTGAGTTATCTTCCTTATATTATTTTGGTAATGACAGTACTGATTTTGTTGGCCCTGTTGGTATTTATTTCTATCAACATCAAACTGGCAAAAATGAATCGGCGTTATCGGAAAATGATGCAGGGAATGGACGACGTAAATTTGGAAGCGCTATTGTTAAAACACATTGAAGAGGTAAGAACAACTACGGAAAAAGTAAACCGCTTGACGGAAGATACGCAGCATCTGAGTATGCTTTTTCGAAACTGCGTGCAAAATGTAGGCGTTATTCGCTTCAATGCATTTGAAGACACCGGTAGTGATTTGAGCTATGCTGTAGCCTTATTGGACGCCAAGAAAAATGGCATCGTTTTCTCAGGAATTTATGGCCGCAACGAATCCCGGGTATACGCAAAACCGATACAAAACTGTGAATCTACGTACTTTTTGACTGATGAAGAAAAGGCAGCGATCAGTAAGGCATTCGAAAAAAAATAACGATTAGGCAGGACTTTTGCTTCGTGTTGGCGAACTGTACATAAGTTATGTATTTCCTGATTGTGTTTCAGTTAACGCAGTGGCGTCTTCCCGCAATAGATAATGCCTCAGGATGGGAGAGTGCATGCACATGCCTTTTCGATCCTTGTTCTGATAAAAAAGGCGGCTTCGATATTGGACCGCAAAAAGGAAGTGCAAAAATATAGCAGGTGGTGAGGGTTATTGATTCAAAAAGTTAAAAAGCCGGATACGCGGGAATATACACTGATGGTTGTGCCGCATCACGGTAAATCAGTGGTGAAAGTTACTGTTCCCATACAACAAATTAAAGCCGCTGCCATCGCGCTGGGGATTGTTTTTGCGGTGATGGTGGGATCATATTGCAGCACATATTTTAGCTACCGGCAGGTTACTGACGTTGCCTCGGCAGAACGATCGGAGCTGGAACAGTTACGGTCAGTGAATGTCCGGCAGGCACAGCAGATTGAAAATCTGGCGCAGGCAACTGCTGTACTTCAGGACGATATGACGAAATTAAATCAATTGGATGGAGAACTGCGGCGGCTGGTAAACAACGAGGATCCGGCAACGGTTTCCCGATCCGGGGTCAATCGCCCGGCGGCAACAGCCAATGGTGGTCAGGGTGGTCCGACGATAAAACCGCAGATTCAGGAACTGGACGGACTGGTTCGGGATTTGCAAGCGGCCGCGAAAGAACGGCAGCAAAGCTTGGCCGGATTAAAAGAAACCCTGCTGGCGCAAAAAGCACGGCAAGCGGTTACACCATCAATTTGGCCGGCAGCGGGAGAAGTGACTTCCCGGTTTGGCTGGCGGACGTCGCCCTGGGGCGGCGGTGGCGGTGATTGGCATCCCGGTATCGATATCGCCGGGGATTATGGAACACCGATTTATGCGGCAGCTGACGGTTATATCCGGAATAGCAGCTGGAACGGTGGCGGTTACGGTAACCTGGTAGAAATCGATCATGGAAATGGAATCGTTACCCTATACGGACATAATGCGCAGAATGTGGCAGTCAATGGCAGTCAGGTAAAAAAAGGTGATCTTATTGCCTACATGGGCAGTACCGGAGCTAGTACGGGAACTCATCTGCACTATGAAGTGCGGGTAAACGGGAGTGCTGTCAATCCAGCTAGTTTTCTGCACTGATGGCCTGCTTTGAATTTTTTCGGACAGTATCCGCTAGGAGGAGCAACCATGTTTGGAAGTAAAAAAATATCCGTTGGGATCAGCGATCAGGTCGATACGCTTTTAGGCAAAGACACCACGATCAAGGGGACGATTCTTGCCAAAGGAACCCTGCGTATTGACGGAAATGTTGAGGGTGATGTGACGACCAGCGGTGATATCGTCGTGGGTGAGACGGGAAAACTGGTTGCCCAGATAAAGGCGCGCAGTGCGACGGTGGCTGGTACCATTAACGGCAACTTGGACATTCAGGAAAAGCTGGAACTTTTATCCAGCGCTAGGCTGGATGGGGATATCAAGGTAGGTAAATTGATTATCGGCGAAGGTGCTGTGTTCCATGGCGCCTGTGAAATGCGCAACGCCGGTTCCGGCGCAGGGAACATCAGCGGAGTGGAGACAGTTGCTGCCGCAAAAGCCAAAGCATAGAACGAGGAACGAAATGACAGCCAGGTGAAGATGCCTGGCTGTTTTTTTGCAACGTCAGTCCGTCCAAACAAGCATACGAAGTGCAAATCGGGTGGACCTGAACCAAAGAGGGAGTCGGAGGCGGGGAGAAAAATGAAACACGGGCAAGAATTTCGCAAGATTCCGTCGATTGACCGGCTGTTGTTGGCGGCCGAGACGGCAACGCCGGGGCGCTACCCACATGAGCTGCTAGTGGAGGCGTTACGTCAGGCGGTGGAGGAAATTCGGCAGGCGGTCAGAGCCGGTGCCGGGGAAAAAATTGAAGAGGCCGCCATTTTGTCAGCAGCAGAGAAAATATTGAAAAAAACGGAACAATCCCGGTTGCGGCGGGTGATTAATGCCACCGGCGTGGTTCTGCACACCAATCTGGGCCGGGCGCCGCTGGGCCAACGGGCGATTGCTGCCGTGAATAACGTGATGGGTGGATATTCCACATTGGAATATTCACTGGAAACCGGAGAGCGGGGAACCCGCTATGCCCACGTGGAGGAGCGAATTTGCCGTATGACCGGTGCGGAGGCGGCGATTGTCGTTAACAATAATGCTGCAGCGGTGCTGTTGACCCTGTCGGCTTTGGCCAAAGACAGGGAAGTGCTGGTTAGCCGGGGTGAATTAGTAGAAATCGGCGGATCGTTCCGGGTACCCGATGTGATGCGCCAGAGCGGGGCCGCATTGGTGGAGGTAGGCGCCACCAATAAAACGCATCTTTATGATTATGAACGGGCGATTACCGTCAATACGGCAGCGATCTTAAAAGTACATACCAGCAATTACCGGATTATTGGCTTTACTTCGCAGCCGGAAACGCCGGAGCTGGCGAATTTGGCCCGGGATAATGGCCTGGCGCTGCTGGAGGATTTGGGCAGCGGAACGCTGCTGCCGGTCACGGCGGGCGGGTACTCGGAACCAACAGTGCGGGAACGGCTGGAAGCCGGCGTGGATCTGGTTACCTTTAGCGGAGATAAATTACTGGGCGCGGGACAGGCGGGAATCATAGCCGGTAAACGCCAGTATGTGGAGTTATTGAAAAAACATCCGCTGCTCCGGGCCGTTCGGATTGACAAGCTTTCACTGGCCGCATTAGAGGGAACATTACTGGAATATCTGACCGGCGACGCGTCGGAAAATTTGCCGGTATTGGCGATGCTCCAGGCAGAACCGGCTGCCCTGCGGAAAAAAGCGGAACAGCTGGCGACGGAGTTGCAAAAATGTTTATCCGCTGCCTGGCGGGTAAGCGTGGAGGAAATGGATTCGCAAACGGGCGGAGGGGCTTTTCCCGCTGTAGCATTGCCCGGCTTTGGCGTAGCATTGACTTGCACCGACCTAAAGACTGACGCAATGGAAAAATATCTTCGTTGCCGTGACGTACCCATTATTGCCCGGGTGCAGTCGGAGCGCCTGCTGTTCGACGTGCGATGCTTAAACGAAACGGATACGGTGGACATTATTGATGCGTGCGGCGCGATGGATGCCGACCGGTAACGGTTGACAAGCAGCCGGAAAAGGAGCATGGCGGTGGCAGAAGGCGAACGGGTGCTAACGGAGAAAAAGAAACGGACGGGGGAGCGGGGCACTACTTTTGCGGCAGCAGATATTATTCGGGATCTGACACGGCTTGTGCCGGAAAATCCGGAAGTCGCTGCGGCGCGGATCAACCAATGGGTGGTGTTGTGGCTTTGCCAACAAAATGGGATGATTCGTGAGCCGGAAATCTTGGCGTGGTTGGAACATGGGACACCATTACCGGAAACGCTAGTGCAGGAAATGCCCGGGGGAGACCAATTTCAAAGCGGGGGGCAAGGCCTGTCCGGAACGGGAACATCGTTGTGGCAACGGCTGGCGCAACGCCTGACAGTGACCGCTGCCGCCGCACCGGCCGGCAACCTTCCCGGTGATGTGTATGAGAATCTGATGAGCCGGTCGTTCCGTAAAGGCAAGGGACAATATTATACGCCGGGAACGGTAGTGGATCGCATTCTGGCCGATACGCTGGCGCTGGCCGATGTCGTGGAAAAACCGTTTTTACGGGTACTGGATCCGGCTTGCGGCAGCGGCCATTTTCTGCTGGCAGCGTATCGTCTCCTGATGAAAAAATTTACCGTGGCGCTACCGGAGCTGCGCCGGCGTTATCAGCAGGAGTTTTATCAGGAAAAAACAGCGGGCACGTTAACGATGCAAAGCGCTGAAGCATATTGGCAGCCGAAAAATTTACACCGGCACATCCTGACCCACTGTCTGTTTGGAGCGGAAAGCGATTCCCAGGCCGGAGCCATCGCCGTCCGAGCGCTTTGGTTGCAGGCACCGCGTGCGATACCGGCAACGATCGACATCTTGATCGCGGACAGTTTATTGAAGTGGGAAAATGACGAAGAATGGTCAGTCGCCGGGCCGACAGCTCAACACCGCCCCACGGGAGAAACCGTTTCGCGGGCAATCTATGAGGCGGGTCGACGTTTTTGGCAGCGGTCTTTCGACTATGTTATCGGCAATCCTCCCTATATCAGCTTTGGATTGAACCGGGTAGGGGCCTTGAACCGAAAGCGGGAATTATATTACCGGAGTGAATACCGGCATTCGGCAGAGTACAAAATCAATTATTACGCACTGTTTTTCGAGCGGGGCCTGAGTGTGTTGGCAAACGGCGGCCGGTTGGGTTACGTGACCCCCGATAGTTTTTTGCTGGGACGCTACTTTTCCCGTTTGCGCCGTTATCTATTGGAAGAAAGCCGGATTCTGCGCCTGATGCTGCTGTCCGGGGGGGTTTTTCGGGGAGCGACGGTGGGGATTTCCACCATTTCCGTCTATGAAAAAAAATCCCGGGAAGAGGCAGCCAGTGAAAATACTGTTGTCGCGAATCGGTTGGAGGCCGGTGGAGCTTGTCAGGAACACTCCTACAGTACCGCCTGTTTTCGCCGACAACCTTATCAGCGCTTTCGTCTCTACTTTAATTCCCAAGATCAGGCCATTGTCGAAAATATGGAAGAACGAGCGGGAGAAATGTGCTTGTTAAAAGGCTGCATTCGTACCGGCATGCGGGGACGGCAAGGACAGGCCGGTTTGAAAGGCCGCGAGAATAAGGGGGGGAATTGGCGACCGGGAGTCATTTCCTCGGGTCAGGTAACGCCTTTCCGGGTACAGTATCAAGAGGACTGGCTGCTGGTAGAACCGGAACTGCTATACGCCGGCGGCTGGGATGAGCGGATTATCCGGCGGCCCAAAATACTGTTGCGCCAGACGGGAGACAGTCTGATCGCCGGTATTGACCGTGCCGGGTTGTACCATTTAAACAATTTGCATTCTCTCAGTTTAGTGCCGGCGGCACCGGTAACACTGGAATATTTATTGGGAGTGCTTAATTCCCGCTTACTAAATTATTATTATCATGTGGTAAGCTTGGAAAAAGGACGATCGATGGCCCAGACCGATATTGAAACGCTGGAAAAACTCCCGATTTTTGCCGGCCCGGCAGCGCTGATGGCGAACATTGGCGCGGTTGCCACTGAATTGGAAGCGGCAAATCCGGCGCATGACGCGTTGATCGTGACATTGCGGAGTCGCCTGGACCGATGGGTATATCAACTGTACGGACTGAGTGCTACGGATATCGATTGTGTGGAAGAAGGGGAACGCTAGGGAACCAAGTGAGTGACAAAGGGGTAGAAGTCAGATGAAGTATATTATTATTGGTACCGCCGGGCATGTGGATCATGGGAAGACGGCGGTGATCAAGGCGCTGACAGGGACCGACACTGACCGGCTGAAAGAAGAAAAACAACGGGGCATTTCCATTGATCTGGGCTTTGCCGCGTTGGAACTGACGCCGGACCTGGTGGCCGGTATTGTCGACGTTCCCGGGCATGAACGGTTTTTGAAAAACATGTTGGCGGGCAGTGGCGGCGTGGATTTGGCCATGTTGGTGATCGCGGCGGACGAAGGCGTCATGCCCCAGACCCGGGAACATTTGGCGATGCTGCAGCTGTACGGTATCCGGCAGGGAGTGGTGGTCTTAAATAAAGCGGACAAAGTCGATGCCGACTGGCTGGATCTGATGGAGGAAGAGGTGCGGAGTCTGCTGAAGGACACCTTTTTGGCGGCGGCACCGTTTTGCCGGGTTTCTGCCATTAGTGGCGAAGGAATACCGGAATTGCGGCAGCAGTTGACGCAATTGGCGCTGCAGACGACGGCCCGGGACGATAACGCACCGTTTCGGCTCTGGATTGACCGGGTGTTCAGTATCAAAGGGCACGGGGCCGTCGTGACTGGCTCCGTATTGGGCGGACGGATAAAAATCGGCGACAGCGTGATGGTCTACCCGGGTGGACGGACGGCCCGGATTCGGGGTCTGGAATGGCACGGACAGAAAACGGAGGAAATACTGGCCGGCCAGCGAGCCGCAGTCAATCTGACCGGCGTGGAAATGGAGGAGTTGGGCCGGGGCATGTTTCTCAGCGCTCCGGAACGGGGTCAGACCGGGCTGGTTTGGGATCTTAAGGTGGAATGGCTGGCGGAAACCGCATCCGGGACCCGGGTTCGCCTGCATCTGGGAACGGGGGAGTTTTTGGGACGAGTGTACCGTTTTCGTAATGCGGACCCGGCGTACGTGCGGCTGGTACTGGAGCAGCCGCTGGCGGCCGGAGCCGGCGACCGGGGGATTCTGCGCCTGTATTCGCCGCAGCATTTATTGGGGGGAGCGTTGCTGATCGGTCCGGGACGACGGGCCCGGAAACTGCCGCCCCCTCGGCTGGAAGCCGCCACCGCACTGGAAGCGGGCGATATGGAAGAGCTGCTATATCAATTGCTGGCCGATCACCGGCAATTCCAGAGCGGCGCTGATCTGAAACGGTTGGTGGGTTACGTGACAGACAAAGAAGTTAACCGGGCGTTGGACCGTTTGCTAAAAAACGGACGCCTGCTGCGGCTGGAAGGGCGTTACCTGGCCGCGGCAACCGAAGCGGCGCTGCTGTCCGCGTTAACAGCCATGCTAACCGCTTTCCATAAAAACGAACCGGAACGCAGCGGTCTGAGCAAGGAAACCGCCCGCCAGCGCCTGAAACTGGAGGAAAAAACCTGGGAAACGTTATTGCCGATATGGCTGGCCGCAGAAAAAATGGTCATTGCCGACGGGGAACTGGCTTTGCCGGAGCATGCGCTGCAGCATGGCGACCGGCGGCAGGATCTGACGGATCAGCTGGCGGCGGTTGTCCGGGAAGAGGAGCTGGTGAATCTCGATGTGGCGCTACTGGGGGAAAAACTGGCTTTAAATCCGGCTCAGGCAAAAGCGGCGCATGATATGTTGGTCAAGAAAGGAATTCTTGTCCGTATTGGAGATATGCATGTATACAGAAAAACAATTCAATACATAGGGCGCCTGCTTTACCGGTATTTTCAGGATCATTCGGAGCTGACGGTGGCCGAATTCCGTGACCTGCTGAACACATCCCGCAAAGTGGCGCTGCCGCTTCTTGAGTATTTTGATACGAATAAATATACAGTCAGGGAC
>DATMYQ010000145.1:0-5577 GCA_035560935.1 Patescibacteria group bacterium
GAGAATGGCTCTATCAATGCCATTATCCTTTACTATCATGATCTTTTGCTCTTATAATAGTTTTGATAACGGTCCATAATATTACAGTATTACAGAAAGGGAGCTCTCTGATGATAAACCTGACCATTCGTTCCGTCTGTCCCGAAGATCTTGAACAAGTAGTCGCCATTGAAGCCGCCTGTTTTCCCACTGCCGAGGCGGCAACCCGTGATGCTTTCCGCGATCGCATTACCGCTTTCCCCGATTCATTCCTGGTAGCGGAAACTGCCGACAGACTGGTCGGTTTTATCAATGGTTGCGGCACCAATAGCCCCGTGATTTACGATGAATTGTTCTACAGCACCCGGCATCACTTGCCGTCAGGTGAAAATCTGGCTATCTTTGGCCTCGATGTAATCCCGGAGTATCGCCGGCACGGTATTGCTTTCCACCTTATGAAACAGTTTATTCAATTGGCCCGCAGCAGCAATCGCCGAAAAATCATTCTAACCTGCAAAGAAAACTTGATTTCCTATTACCAAAAATTCGGTTATGTTAATGAAGGAGAATCCGCTTCCAACCATGGCGGTGCCCAATGGTTCAATATGACATTGACGTTATAAACCGTGAGGCCTATTCGCACTCAGAGGAAACGAGCAGGACGGGCTGTCTTGGCTCTGCCGGTTACTCCACCTTATTTAGAAAGTCGATTGCCAGTTTCGCATGCATAGCCGCACCAATGACCAGCGCCTCTTCATCGATGTCAAACAATTGAGTATGCAACGGATGTATGATTCCGTTTTCTTTATTGCCAACGCCCAACCGAAAAAAGCACCCTGGTGCTTTCTGCTGAAAATAAGAAAAATCTTCCACACCCATCGTGGGCCGGGTTTGCAGCACTACATTCTCTTTTCCCAACAAACTTTCCGCACTGTCTTTGACGAGATCCGTCATCGCAACGTCGTTAATCAGGCTGGGATAACTGGCGCTAAGCACCACTTGTACCGTTGCCCCTAAGGCTTCGGCAATGCCGGTTACAATTTTATTTACCTGCCGCCGGACAAATTCCCGGGTGTCGGGATCCAACGTCCGAATGGTTCCGGAAAGCTCCACCCGATTGGCAATAATATTTCGCTGCTGCCCGCCGATAATTTGCCCGATGGTTACCACAGCAGCGTCGGCCGGACTCACATTACGGCTAACGATGCTTTGCAGTCCGCCAATAACCTGCGCGGCCACCATAATGGCATCAATACCGTTTTGTGGCGCCGCACCATGGCTTTCTTTCCCCTGAATCACGATATCAATATCATCGGAAGCAGCATACGTCTTTCCATAGGAAAATCCGATTTTCCCCACCCTTAGCTCCGGCGTGGCATGCAAGCCAAACACCGCATCCACCCGGGGATTTTCCATTGCTCCCGCCTCAATCATCGGCAATGCACCGCCTACCGTCTCTTCGGCCGGCTGAAACAAGAATTTCACCTGTCCGGAAATAGAATCGCGATATTTGCTGAGTAGCATGGCCGCTCCCAATAAGCCGGCAGTATGGGCATCGTGACCGCAGGCATGCATTTTTCCCGGTCGACGTGAAGCATATTCCACCGTCTTTAAATCCTGCAACGGCAACGCATCCATATCGGCCCGCAACGCCACTGTTTTCCCCGGCTTTCCACCGGTTAGCAATCCTACCAGGCCTGTTCCCGCCAAGCGGTTCGTTGCTATCCCCAGTGATTCCAAAGTCTCCCGAACCACTTCCACCGTTTCCGTTTCCTCGGTCCCCAGTTCCGGATTCATGTGAAACTGACGCCGCAACCGCACCATCTCCATCTTATACTTCGCCGCTTCCTGCAGCCAATCGACCCATTCCTTCATATTTTTCGCCACCCTTTCTCAAGCATGCACCGTTTCTATCTCATTGAACTGAGGCACTTCCGTCCTCCATTCCCGGACGCGTCCCGGAGCATAACCGGACGTTTTGATTTCTTCAAGCGACATCTCAACAAACACCTTGACCAACTCAGGATCAAACTGCGTCCCGGCACACCGTTGCAATTCTCTGATCGCCTGCTCATGACTCATCGCTACCCGGTAAGGTCGGTCATTCGTCATAACATCATAGCTATCTGCGATAGCTAGTAAGCGGCATTCCAATTCTATCTCCATTCCTTTTAGCTGTAAGGGATAGCCGCTGCCGTCCCACCCTTCATGATGGCGCAATATCCAGTCGGCAATCGGCGCCAGTTCCGGTGCGGCACAGGCAATCCGATACCCAATTTCACAATGTTGTCGCATCGCCCGGCGCTCCACTTCCGTTAAAGCCCCCGGTTTCTGCAGGATATGATCCGCCACGCCAATTTTTCCGATATCGTGAAAACGGGCAAACAGTTGGATATCAGCCAGTGCCGATTCAGCAATTCCAGCCGCCCGGGCAAACCCGGGCAAAGGCCACCATCAGCACCTGCAAGCGCTCACAGTGTTGATCTGTGGCATCATCCCTCGCCACCATCATTTTTTGAATGATCTGGAGCATCGACCTCCCTTTGCGCGAATGATGAAAGGTTTTTTCCCGATACATGCGATTTTCCGCTTCCAACAGCAGCTCTTGCACAGTAAGCTGTCGTTCTGCCGCTGAAGAATACCCCACAGATAATTGCAGCAAATTTAAGGAGTTCGCATTATTTTCATTTCCTCTCCGTAGCTGCTCCTGAATTTTCCGGTAATGAGTCTCCAGTTCCGCCGGTGATTTTCCCGCCAGCAAAACCACAAACTCGTCACCGCCAGTACGAAAAATCCGTGTTTCTCCCGGAAAAGCTGCGCGAATACTTTCCGCCGCTCTGATGATAATCGAATCCCCCTGAAAATGCCCCATGGTATCATTAACAAATTTCAGACCGTCCACATCAACTACAAAAACGGCAATCTCTGATGATTTTTCTTTTTCCAGACGCGCAACTTCGATTTCATAAAAACGGCGGTTGTACAATCCGGTTAATGTGTCATGAAAGCCTATATATTGTAATTTTTGACGTGCAGCCTCGCTTTCCTCCAAATACTGCCGGGCCATTTGATGTTGACGAACATAGTGACGCAGAATCACATCAAAAAAAATAGAGTTAATAACAATGGCTGTCACCATGGCAACGCCTACATCGACAAATTTCATGGATGGATCCGAATATCCTCTGATAATTTCCGGGTGGCTATATTCCACCACCAACATCAAAACCGTCATGGCTGTCAAAATCGCGGTAATGACGAACCGCTTATATCCGGTCATCAATACGACACTCATCGGCGAAAACAGCATGAGATAAAAAGGAGTGCGCCCTTCACTCCCGCCGCTGCTGATCCAGACAAGAGGGACTATCACCGCCGTCAGTCCAACCGCCAGCACAATCGGCAATATGTACATCTGCCGAAAGCGGGACAGATAAAAAACGCCGCTCAAAATACCGCCAATTGTGCCGCAAGAAAGCCCTGACAGGGCGCTATCCTGAGTCAGGCAGCTGAATGCCGCGCTCCAAAAAGACATCAGTGCACCGAATAAAAGAATCGTGTTCAAAATGCGATGCCGTATAGTGAACTGTTGATTTTTCCCAATGATTTCTTGCAAAGTCAAACATATCATCCTTTACATGTATGGAAACTTAAGGGATATATTTCACACGCCCCGATAAAAATCCTGCATCATTATAAATTATCACCTTCAGCCAAATATTAGGTAATCGAGGCAGGAATCCCACGCGAGTCATAGAAATAATTAATGCATAAGGGCAATCCGCCACCATATTTTTCCTTCCTATCACCAACATCACCGATACCTGGATTCCTGAAACTTTTCCGCTGAAGAGATTCCTACGCCGCAAAGGAGCATATTTCATGACTAATAATTTTTCCGAAACTTCTGATGATGTTCAAGTTATTCGATTAGGGGATGAGCGCACACTGCTGCTGCGACCGGCCCTACCCCAGGATGCTGCCTCATTTCTTGCCTACATTGAACAAGTGTCGGGAGAAACGGATTTTCTCACCTTCGGCCCCGGTGAATTTAACGGTACCGTGGAAGAACAACACCACACTTACGCATTCGCCAGATTGTCGACCAATGAATTATTTTTAATGGCCTGGATTGATAATATACTCATCGGCAACTTATCCTTCCGCACCCTGCAGCGTCCGCGAACCGCTCATTCCGGAGAATTCGGCATTACGGTATTGCAAAAGTATTGGAACCTGGGCGTTGGCCGCCATATGATCGAATATCTGATCCATTGGGCCCGTGCCGGTGGTGTCGTCCGCAAAATCAACCTGCGGGTACGGGAAGATAATATCAAAGGACAACAATTATACCGTCGCCTTGGCTTTACCGAAGAAGGCCGTCTACGCCGGGATTTTTTCCACAACAACCGATTTTATGACTCACTCTGCATGGGATTGCTCATCGATCCATGATCACCTGAAACATCTCATTCTTCTGATACTTCATAACAAAACAGCCGCCTTAAACAGGCGGCTGTTTTGTTATGAAGCGTTCTTACTTATTGTTCTCAATCAGTTTCTGGTATTCCGCATCAATGCGCTTAAACACATCGCCCGCCCCTTTGCCAACGCGTTTTCCATCAAGGTAGCCAATCGGTACTAATCCACTGGCTGCGGAAACAAATACCTCATCGGCGTTTGCAAAGAATTCCGGCGAACAAAACTCTTCCACCACTGTAATTCCCAGTTTTTTAGCAATATCTAATGCCACCGACCGGGTAATACCGGGAAGAATCAAATTGCCCAGCGGTGCAGTGTGAATCACGCCATCCTTAACCGCATAACAATTACTGTGAGCGCTCTCCGTAACAAATTTCTTGCCGCCCTCTTCCCGGACAAAAATCACTTCATAACAGCCGGCTTTGGCCGCCGCGTTACTGGCCATTACACTACCCAGCAGATTCAGGGTTTTGATATGGCAAAAATGTTGACGTTCATCCGGGTAAAACATCGCTTTGGCACCGTCGGTATAATATTCCGGAGGTTTCGGCGCCACCGGAATAATAGAACCGGTCAGAATCGGACGCACATCAGGAGCTGTGACATGATTGCGAGGCATCTGCCAGCCGCGTGTCCACTGAAAATAAAACATCCCTCTTTCAATTCCCGATTGTTTCAGCATCTCATCGCTGAATTTTTCGATTTCCTCCCGGGAATAGACCGGAGTGATATCCAGCATTTTGCAGCTCCGTTCAAACCGGGCCAGATGTTCCGTGCGCAAAAAATGTTTGCCATTCAATACCATCCATGCGTCATATACACCATCACCAAACTGGTATCCACGGTCTTCAATACAAATAACCGGCTGATCTTTGTCAATAATTTTCCCATCGTAAAAGCCTACTGATTTCACTTGTGTCCACATCCTCATCATTATATTTGCATTTTGACATTTGGCCGTCACAATGCTTCCGGCACTTACCGCAACGTTGCCAGGTCCATAAAAATGAGACTGATTCAAAACGCAAACACCCCAAACAAAAAAGACTATCTCAGCTTTTGAGCTAGTCTCATCTTCACTGATGTCTAGCATTCTTTTTGCCGTTGCCTTTATAC
>DATMYQ010000146.1:0-8641 GCA_035560935.1 Patescibacteria group bacterium
CATATTGACAGTATAAGAATCCGTTTCTATAATGAATATACAACACCAATCCGTACACAATGGTGTCGTACGGTTGCACAGATGTGTTTTGGGAGCGTGCCTAGGGTTCCGCGCGTTACTGCGGGCTGGTCCAAGGGGCACAAGTGCAACAATGTCCGCACTACACCGGAGGTAAAAAAGACCTGACGGCAAGTCCCGGGATTCCCTGACGGACTTTGCTTCGGGTTTTTACTTTTTGATTGGCGTAAGGGGTTTGTCCCGCCGGTACGCCGGTCTTCGGTGTGGTCGCGGACCTGTTCCGCATTTTGTAGATGAAGGTGGAGTGAGTATGTGTAGAATTGGCGCGATTAAGAGTAAAACGCCGTTTCATCCGTCCCAGGCCCTGTACCTGATGCTGCCGCAGCAGGAAGGCCACGATAACTCAGGTTTTGCCATGGTGATGCAGGACCTGTACGGTATTTTTGAAAAACATAAGGACAAGCCCCTTTTGTCGCTGGCCTGTACGCAAAAAGGAGCCGCGTTGGTGGAAAATTATATGGAAACCAACAACTATCGGCCCGCTTTTGAGTGGATTCCCCGCGGCAACCGTAAACCCGGTCTGGATATCAAGGCGATGCCCTACTATATTTTCCGGGCGTACGATTATCCGGAGCATTATGAGAATGCGGAACAGTCGGTAAAGGAAGACCTGCTGCTGGACACCCGGCTGGCGTTGCGTGATCTGCTGGAGCAAGAAGGAGAAGGCTATGTATATTCCTTCTGGCCCGATGTGCTGACACTGAAAGAAATTGGCGATCCCCGTGATATTGCCACCTATTTCCGCCTCTGGGACAATGGCGGCGATCTGATGGCCAAGAATGTGGTGGTCCAATGCCGGCAAAACACTAATTATGACATCGTCCGGTATGCCGCACACCCCTTTTTCCTCCAGGGATACACCCTGTGCGCCAACGGCGAAAATACCTTCTATACAAAGAATAAGGAGTACCAGCGGTCACTGCACCGGGGGTATATCGGTTTTGAGTCCGACTCGCAGAATTTCCTGTACACGCTGCATTATGTGCTGCATGAACTGCAGTGGCCGATTAAATATTATAAGCACGTAATTACGCCGCTGCCCTTCCATGAACTGGCCAGCCGCCCTGATCAGAAGGAGCTGATGGCTATCCGTCAGTCGCTGGGACATCTGGAAATCAACGGACCGAACACCATTATTGCGATGTTGCCGGATAACTGCATGATCAGCTGTTGCGATTCGAAAAAACTGCGGCCGGTGGTCATCGGCGGTGATGAAAATACCATCGCCATCTCTTCGGAAGTTTGCGGCCTGAATATTGTGGTGCCCAACCGCGATCCGGAAAAGGATATCTATCCGAATGAACGGGAAGTGGTGGTCATCACCGATGATCTGGAGGTGCAGCGATGGAAACAGTAAAAATGACCCAGGATGTGACGGTCAATGATCTGTCCTGGAAAATCCAATATACTCCGGAACGCTGTACCATGTGCGGCAGTTGTGTGTCCGTCTGTAGTTTCGGTGCCATTGAAGCGGTAATGGAACGGCGTTCGGTGACCGTATCCGCCGCGCATCAGCCGGAACCGGCCCAGCAGCATATGGCGGTACCGGTGATCAAACAGCGGGAGGGCGTTGCCCAGGCCTGCGTTGGCTGCGGCATGTGCGAAAAAGTTTGTCCGAATCAGGCCATCCGGCCGCAACGGAACCCGGATTCCCGCTTTAACCTGGTGGCAAGGGCCGGTGGCTCGCCGATCAAGCGGGGCGGCCGCAACAATCTATTGGCGAATGACCGGACGCTGGACAAAATCATCGTCGGCCGCATTTCGCAAATGACCGACCCGGCGTTGGATTCGGAACGGCATACTTTTGACATTCTGGCTCCGTTTGGCCGGGTATTGCTGCCGAAAGAGCTGCCGCTGAAAGTTACCGGCGGCAACTTAAGCCTCGATAGCCATACACCGCCGGTCAACTGGATCTATCCGATTATTTTCAGCGACATGTCGGTGGGCGCGTTGTCGACCCGGGCCTGGGAAGCCATTGCCCTGGCCACCGCCTACCTGAACGAAAAACATAACATGCCGATCCGGATGTGTTCCGGTGAGGGAGGTATGCCGGTGAAGCTGATGGAGTCGGAATACTTAAAGTACACTATCATTCAGATTGCTTCCGGCCATTTCGGCTGGAACCGGATCATCAAAGCGATGCCGCGGATGAAAACAGATCCGGCCGGCATTCTGATCAAAATTGGTCAGGGCGCCAAGCCGGGCGACGGCGGTTTGCTGCCGGCGGCCAAGGTGGCCGAGCATATCCAGGCGATTCGCGGCGTGCCCAAGGCCGACCTTTTGTCGCCGCCGAACCATCAGGGACTGTATTCGATTGAAGAATCGGTGCAGAAGATGTTTCTGTCCATGAATGCCGCGTTCAAATTCCGGGTACCGGTGGCGATCAAATGCGCCGCTTCCGCCACCTCGGTTTCCGTATACAACAATCTGCTGCGGGATCCGTACCGTATCTGCGGCGGCTTTTTCCTGGACGGCATCCAGGGTGGCACCGGTGCCGCCAATGAAGTGTCCCTGGATCATACCGGTCATCCGGTAGTGTCCAAAACCCGTGAATGTTACCTGGCAGCGGTCAAACAGGGCCGTCAGGGCCAGATTCCCCTTTGGGCCGGCGGCGGTCTGGGGCTGACCGGTAACGCGGCGGCCGATGCGTTTAAAATGATTTGCATGGGCGCCAACGGCGTGTTTATCGGTAAAATTCTGATTCAACTCTGTGGGTGTATCGGCAATGAACAGGGCCGCTGCAATGCCTGCAACACCGGCAAGTGCCCGACCGGCATTTGCACCCAGGATCCCCGGCTGGTAAAACGCCTGGATATGGATCGGGCGGCCCAGAATATCGTCGACTATATGCTGGCGCTGGACGGGGAAATGCGAAAAATGATGGCTCCTATCGGCAACAGTTCGCTGCCGGTGGGCCGTTCCGACGCGTTGGTTACCACCGACCCGGCGATTGCGGAAAAACTGGCGATTCAATACGTTTGCTAGGAGGTGTACGGCATGTTTACGATTAATACCATTGACGGCAACCAGCGGATGTCCACGCAGGACCTGCTGGAGGCGATTAATTCGGCGCTGGCAGGCGGTGAAACCGAATTTCACATTGAAGCTTCCGGTCAGCATGACATCGGCGGTCCTCTCTGGCATCCGGAAGGAAAGTCGCTGAAATTTACCGTAAAGAACCCGGGGCAACGGGTAGGCTCCATGTGTCTGGAAGGCACGGAAATCGTCGTGGAAGGCAGTGCGCCGGCGGACGTAGGCTGGCTTAACGCTGGTGGCCGGATCATTGTGAAAGGCGACGGCGGCGATACCACATCCCATTGCGCCGCTTCCGGGACCATTTACGTCGGCGGCCGGGCGGGAACCCGTTCCGGTTCGCTGATGAAACACGATCCGTTATATGATCCGCCGGAATTTTGGGTGTTGAAAAACTGCGGCAGTTTCTCTTTTGAATTTATGTCCGGCGGTATTGCCGTGGTTTGCGGTTACGACAGCGAGGCGTTCGAGTCGGTGCTCGGCGACCGCTCCTGTACCGGCATGGTCGGCGGTTTGCTTTACTTCCGGGGTGTTGCCAGGGGAATATCGGCCAAAGACACCAAGATTCAACCGCTGGCGACGGCGGATATTGCCTATCTGGAAAGTAAGATGGATGATTTCCTCGCTTCCGTGGGCCGGCCGGAACTGAAGGCGCAGCTGAGTAACTGGAACGAATGGCAGAAAGCGGTGCCGCTGACTTATGACGAGCGGCCGAAAAAAGCCAATACCAACGTATTTTCCTTCCGTAACGGCAACTGGATCGAAGGCGGCCTGTTCGGCGATGTCTGTAACGATGATTATGCCGTGATTGGTCTGGTCACCACCGGCAAATACCGGCGGCGGGTCCCGGTATGGGAAAATGCCCGCTACAGCGCCCCCTGCGAATTCAATTGCACGGCGTCCATCCCCTCCCAGCAGCGGTTTAATCTGTTGCGGGACGGAAAAATTGATGAAGCGTATAAACTGATTCTGGATTATACTCCGTTTCCCGGCTCCGTCTGCGGTGCTGTCTGCCCCAACCTGTGCATGGATGAGTGTACCCGGGGCAACATTGACATCTCCGCCCAGATCGGCCGCCTGGGCACCTATTCTGTGGATGTGACGCTGCCGCAGCCGGCGAAAAAGACTGGTAAAAAAGTGGCGGTCATTGGTGGCGGTGCTGCCGGTTTGACCTCGGCCTGGCAGTTGGCCCGGCTGGGACATCAGGTCACTGTATTTGAAGCCGATGCCAAAGCCGGCGGCAAAATGGAACAGGTCATTCCGCGTTCCCGGCTGCCGCAGGAACGGCTGGTGAAAGAGATCAACCGGGTGGTGGCGATGGGCGTGGAAATCAAAACCGGCAGTCCGGTGGACAAGGGCCGGTTTGAGGAAATCCGCAAAGGCCATGATGCGGTGGTGGTAGCCACCGGTTCTCACAACACCCGCCTGTTGCCGTTGCCCGGCAAAGAGCGTCTGGTGAAGGGACTGGACTTTTTAAAAGCGATTAACCGCGGCGAGAAACCGGGCATCGGCAAAAACGTCATCGTCATCGGCTGCGGCAACTCCGGCATGGATGTGGCGGTGGGTGCCTACGGCCTGGGGGCCCAGCAGGTGACCTGCATTGACGTGCAGAAGCCGGCCGCCTTTGAAGAGGAAATCCGTCACGTGAAAAAACTGGGCGGCGAAATTATCTGGCCGGTATTCAGTAAAGAATTTACTGCCGACGGGATCGTGACCACCAATGGCGACAAGATTAAAGGAGATACCATTATTATCGCCATCGGTGAATCGCCGGAGCTGGATTTCTTGCCGGCCGATGTACTGATCGAGCGGGGATGCCTGAAACCCGGCGATGATTTTCGGATTGCCCCCGGTGTGTTCACCGCCGGCGACACCATCCGACCCGGACGCCTGGTGGACGCTATCGGTGCCGGACGGCAGGCGGCGCTGGCCGCGGATGCCTACCTGAACGACAGTGAATATCAGCCGGAGCAAAAACAAAAAATCCCGGCCGGACGGATCAGTACGGCGTACTTCAAAAAATGCCACACCTGCGATCTGCCGGCGGCCAATGAGGATCATAGCCGCTGCATCAGCTGTGGTACCTGCCGGGATTGTCAGATGTGCCTGAAATCCTGCCCGGAGAACGCCATTCACCGGGAAGAACTGGCCGACGGCGGTTTTCAGTATGTATCGGACGGGGAACGCTGCATCGGTTGCGGTATCTGCAGCGGCGTTTGCCCCTGCGGGATTTGGACGCTGACTGAAAATGCGGAACAGCTGAATATGTACAAAGTTTAATTGACGACTCTTCCGACCCGCCGCATCAGCTTCAGCTGAAACGGCGGGTTGCTTTTTGCCCGCAAACAAATCAGAGTATCGAATCTTTGTATTTACCGGATGACTAAGGAAAAAGGAAACCGGGGCGGTGACAGAGAATAAGAAAAACATCGAAAGGAAAGGAAGCGAGGGTTGCCCATGGAAATCAAGCTGATTGGAAATGTTCGGGTGGCCGTGTTCCCACCGCGGGTGGAGGCAGCAGCCGCAGAGGAGATAAAAGAGGCGTTATTGACGATCGTCGCCACGGGCGGCCAGAAAATTCTCTGCGATTTCTCCCGGACAGAAGTGGTGGCCCCGGCAGGATTGAAGGCGATTGTTGCGGCATTGCACCGGATTCATCAGGCCGGCGGACAAATGGCGTTTAGTATGATGAAGCCGGACGTGCGGGAACTGTTTAACGAAGCCGGCCTGTCACAAATCTTCCGCTATTATGATGATGAGGAAGCTTTGAAAGTAACGGTGCTAAAAGAATTGGCCGCCCATTTTGCTCATTACACCGATTTGCATGGTGTTTTGCTGCAGCGGTATGGTGAAAAACTGACAGTGGAAATCTACCTGGAGTTTGATAAAAACCAATTAATGGGTCAGGTACAAAAGCATCTTGACACCATTCGTGCTGCTTTGACGGAGAAACTGGCTGTAGACCGGGTTTTAATTATTCCGGCCGCCCAGCCGGTGGAAGGCGCTTAGCGCTTGCTATCAGGAGATAATAAAACTGACACAGTAAAAGTGGATGCAGGGAATGAAGGAGGAACGTTGTGGAAAGCAAGAGGCTGGGCGCTGTCTGTGTGTTGCAAATTCTAACAAAGGTGGATGGGAACTCTTCCCGGGAGGTAGAGGTGGAAATTAGCCGGATATGGGAGGAAGGTAACCGGAAGCTGATTTGTGATTTGAGCCAGACCGAATATATTTCCAGTGCCGGACTAAGAGTTTTTTTATCGGCACTGAAACGGAGTCAAAAAGCTGGTGGGCAGATGATTCTCTGTGGGCTGAAACCCGGAATCCTGGAAATTTTTAATATGGCTGGATTTACCGGACTGTTTCAGATCTGTGAACGGGAAGGAGATGCCTTCCGGCGCTTCGAGTAGGGAGGAAGCAGCATGCCTTATTTACGTGTTTCACAGGCGGAAATCTATTTCGAAGAAATCGGAACCGGCGAGCCGGTAATCTTTTTTCATAATAGCTTTTCCCGGGGGATTCTTGCTTTTGCTGCTCAGTTTGCTGCCTTTCAGGGGGAGTTTCGCTGTTATTTTCCTGATTTTCGGGGGCATGGACGGACAACGGCTGCGTTCTCTGACTGGTCGGTTCCCGGATTGGCCGATGATTTACCGGAACTTTTGTCAGGCTGGGGAATTGACCGGGCACACTTGGTGGGCTACAGCCTGGGCGGTGGCGTGGCTTTATATGCCGCCAGCCGCTATCCTGACCGAGTTCGGTCGTTGGTGACCATTGGCACGGCGGGCCGGGTAACGGCGGCAATTGCCGCCAATGCGGCAGACTTCGCACCGGAACGGTTGCTGACGCTGCGGGGCCAGGAATATATTGATTTGCTAACCGCCAATCATTATTCCGCACTGAAGGGCGACTGGCAACAACTGGTAACAATGACCACGGAAAATTGGCGCAAGTTTCCGCAGCTTTCCACCGAGGAACTGGCTGCGATTACGGTGCCAACTTTGTTGATTGCCGGGGAGCAGGATCCTCTGGTTGGTCAGGAGGATCTGGAGTGGCTGGCTGGCCGGATCGGCAATGCTGTTTTTCATGTTATCCCTGGCGCCGGTCATGGGCCGCACACGGTCGGGGAACAGCCGGAACGCCTTAATCGGCTGATGCTGGATTTTTTACGGTCGGTTGCAGCGGACGGCCACGGATCCGGAGAGGAAGGCTGAAGGACAGCCGGTATGATTTAGCTGTCTTGAGGAAATAACCGTTATGTAGCAGGGGGAAACCATGAATATTTCTGTGTTGGGCTGTGGCCGTTGGGGGACGTTTCTGGCTTGGTATGCCTGCCGTCTGGGACACCGGACGATGCTGTGGGGGCGGGAGAGTTCCCTGTCTTTGTCCGAGCTGGAAACACGGCGTGCCAATGAGTATCTGACGCTTCCCCGGCAACTGGAATTGAGCCGTTCGCTACCGACGGCTCTGGAGTTCGCCGAGGTGCTGGTGATTGCGGTCAGTGCCCAGCAACTGCGGACATTGGCGCGGCAACTGGCTTTGCAGGCTGCGGTGCAACGGCCGTTATATGTTTTATGTATGAAAGGACTGGAAGCCGGCAGCGGAAAACGGCTGACAGAAGTGTTTCGCGAAGAAACGGGACTGGCGGACACCGTGGGGGTTTGGGTGGGACCGGGACATGTTCAGGACTACTTGCGCGAAGTGCCCAATTGCATGGTTATGGATGCGGCGAACCCGGATACGGTCCGGCAGTTAGTAACCTGTTTCAACAGTCCGTTGATCCGGTTTTATTACGGTCAGGATCTGGTGGGCAACGAAGTGGGGGCGGCGGCGAAAAATGTCATGGGTATTGCCGCCGGTATGCTGGATGGCTTGGATTATGGCAGCCTGAAAGGGGCATTGATGGCTCGCGGCGCCCGGGAAGTGGCCCGGTTGGTTCAGGCCATGGGCGGCAGGGAATTAACCGCTTACGGTCTTAGCCACCTGGGAGATTATGAGGCGACCCTGTTTTCGGCACACAGCAATAACCGGAGGTTTGGCGAAGCCTACGTCCGGGGTGTTCCGTTTCAAAAGCTGGCCGAAGGCGTGGCGACGCTGGAAGCGTTGCGGCAATTATCGGCGCGCTATCGGGTGGAGTTGCCGATCTGTGAAGCGATGCAGGTTATTCTGTCGAGTGGCCAGGCTCCCCGGGAGGTTTTGCTGGAATTGTTTTT
Organism: Patescibacteria group bacterium; assembly: GCA_035560935.1. GTDB lineage: Bacteria > Bacillota > Negativicutes > Sporomusales > Sporomusaceae > DATMYQ01. The sequence goes on from DATMYQ010000146.1 coordinate 8,319, forward strand.
ACGACCGGTAAAATATGAATTTGACGGCGAATAATGCAAAAACCTCCGAAATAAAGCCCGGAAACGAGAAAGAAGCAAAGGAAAAGATTCCTTTGCTTCTTTCGGTGACGCGAGGTGTCCGTGTTAGAGGGGAAGTTGCAGTGAAAAGTGTATGTAATACAGGGAGTGGCCAGAGCCGCTTCCTGTTTGTTTTTTCAGGATTTCACGTCTTGAGGTTTAATGCTATAGTTAAATTATACGTAACGGTTATGACAAAAGTGTGACAGAAAAAATAAAATCAAGAGGACAGGAGAAGTAGACCAAGAAAATATTGACATATAAAC
>DATMYQ010000147.1:0-3115 GCA_035560935.1 Patescibacteria group bacterium
CATATATTTTTTATCATCACAAGACGTAAGCATCGAAATAGGCAAAATATCTGCCTAATAGTTTTTGGGCGTAATAAAAAATAACCGGCAAAAATCTTTGTCGGTTATTTTTTATGCAACTGTAACAACAACTGAATCTCCCCTTGGCCAACGCCCGTCGACTTTGCAATTTCGGTCACGTCGTACCCTTGTTCCGACATGGCAATGACCAACCCTTTCTTGTCGCCAGCCATCTCTTCCGACAGTAAGTCAGTTCCAGTATCCAGCGCAGCTTCCACTTTCATCTCATTCACTGTCAATGGCTCTCCCTGCTCCGGTACCGTCACTACCTCAACTGCCACCACTTCGGCCGGCTCGGAAAACAAGGGTTTTATCGTTTCCCGCTGTTGACGCAGACTGGCAATCATTTCTTCTTGAAAAGATGTCAACTGCTGGCGAAAAGCGACCAACTGCTGATATTCATTCTGCTGTTGAAGCAGCATTTTTTCCGCCACCTGAATATACTTATCCAAGGCCAATGTTTTCGTTTCCGCTTCTTCCATCAGCAACTCCAATTGAGTCATTTGGTCTTCCATACGTTTTACTGCCGAATTAGCAACCACTTCCAGTTGTTCACGCAACTCATTGGCAGGTCCGGCCACATTTAACGAAAACATCCGGATTAACATATCTTTTTTATAAATCCCAAAGAAAATCAAAAACAATACCGCCAGAACACTCAGTAGCACACTTGTCACTAATACACACCCCGTTAGGTTTTAATATCAATTACGTTACCTACTTTTAACCCTCTTCCTGCCGGCCGTTTCGCCACAGGTTTCTCTTGGGGCTTTGTTTCCTCTTCGGTCTCAGGACTGGCAGCCCCCTGCTGTTCTGAATCTTGCCGGCGTTTCTTTTTTTCTGGTGGGTCTTTCTCGCGACGAACTTTACCACCTTCGTCTTTCGGTGTCTGTTGCACTTGCTGTTGTCGCTGGACTACCGTTTTTTGCATTGACTCCGCACCTTGCTGCTGCTGCAACGTCGTCTGGTGATCGGTAACCTGTTGGGTTTTACTGACGTCGGTAGCCCGTGGAATCAGCACTTGCATATCAATAGACCGGATCGTCATTCAACTCACACTCCTTGTCAACAATCACCACAGTAGATAGTATATTGGCACTGATCAACCCGCCCGGATTATTTATAGGAACCCACTTTAACCTCTCCGTCTTCCGCATAGAAAGAAGAAAACTTCACCATGTCCCGAATCGGACGGACCAGCGTACCCACCGTGATTTTCACCCCGGAATATACCGCGTCCGCGACGCGAATCTTCCCATAACGCATTTCTTCAAACGCCAGTTCGATCTCCGCAATACGATTACGCATCGTTTCCACTTGACCAATCAAATGAAATTGCGCTTTGGTCAATTTCAGCAGCATCGCATGTTTTTCCGGCGTTAGCGTGCTCTGATCCATGGACCGTAAAATATTCAACGCTTTTTGTGCCTGCTCCAGATCATTTTCCAATTTTTTGATTTCTTTTCGCAAATGTTGAAACTCATCCCGTAATTGCGGGTTAACACCTACTTCAAGATCTGTGTTGGTGGACAAGTTATTGCCTGCCACTTTCGCCCTGATTTCTTCGCCCGCACACACCTGGCCGCCAACAATCAAGCCTCGTTTTCCTTCAACGATAACCCGTTTACCGGCGCTAATTCTACTGTTAAGAACCACATCATTGATTAATACATCCTGCCCGGCCGACACAACCGCATTTTCAACAAATTTAGCGGTTACATTTTCTGTCGCCTTGACATAGCCTCTGCTCATGCCTTGAATTCCTTGACGAACATTGACATTTTTACCTTCGACAATCCCACCGCTGACATTACCGTTAATATCGACATTGCCTTCTGCTTTTACTGTAAATCCAGTCTGCACCGATCCGTGAATTATCACAGCGCCCATGAACTCAATATTGCCGGTGGAAAGGTCAACATCACCTTTTACTTCAATCAACGGCACCACGGAAAGTTTGTTATTCACAACCAGTAGCTGGCCGGTAATCGCCGCCGCTATTTTGTTTGTGTCAACCACCTGGACATTTTTACCCACCGGTAACAGCACATCTTTACCCGGTTTTGCCGGGACTTCATTTCCAAATACATCATAACCCGGTGTTCCCGCCGTCGGCAAAAATTTTTCCGCCAAAATATCATCCTGCCGAACTACAGTAAATAAATTAAGGTTTTTATAATCCATCTTCCCGTCTTCCCCTTCTACGGGCCGACCTTTATTTTCTAAATCAACATAATATTTAATGACTCCATTATCACCGTCTACCGGCTTAATGCCTTTAGCGCAAATCACTTTTGACGTGGGTTTTTCAACCGCCTGGTGAAGTGCTTCCGGATCAATCCCATACGATATTTCCATTTTTTTAATCCGCTCCATAACTTCTTCAAAGGTTACGGGGCGACAACCAGGTACCATCTTGATGTCCAAGCTGGCTTCCATTTTGTCTTTCGAAATATGAATATCAATTTCCGGTTCCGCGGCAGACTTCATTTCCGCTACGGTTACCGGTTCCCCTGAAGCTTCACGAATGGTTCTTTCCACGGCTGCCTGATCCACATGTTCTGCCTGGCGATCGGCAATATCACCCAAAATCGCCTGCTGGCTCACGGGTGTGCCATTACCCTGCGGCGGATACACTGCCAAATACAACTTTCCAGCGTCCACGCTGATCTGATAGCGCCCATTCACTATTTCAGTATTTCCCGCAACGTGTTCTGGACTACGCCCGTTATCCATGTCCAATCCCCCTTAAAAATCTCCCTGGTCAGTCGTCATAAAGCAGTCATAACAAACTGGATTTAATTCGAGATAAAGCTCCTCGTAACCGAAAAATTGCTTTGGTATTTAACTGTGAAATTCTGGCCTCGGATAAGTGCAATATATGACTAATTTCCTTTAATGTCAAACCCTCATAATAATAGAGGCTGACTACCGTTCGTTCTTTTTCCGGAAGTTTATCAATGGCTTTGGCCAATGTGTTTTTAACTTCCTCTTCTTCCACGTACTGCGAGGGGCTGAGGGTTTGATGGGAAGCGGTTTCCGATTTTGTAAACTC
>DATMYQ010000148.1:0-5306 GCA_035560935.1 Patescibacteria group bacterium
ACCCAGCAGTTAGTCAGCCCGTTCATCCTGCCGCCACCGTCCCAGGTAGGGGAAACCGGCCTGAAGCTGCTGGAAAGCGGCGCATTGCTAAAACATTTGGGAATCAGCTGCTACCGGGTTCTCAGCGGTTTTACCCTTACCTTCCTGGTCGCATTTCCGCTGGCAATGATACTGGGCTTGAACCGGCGCGTCGAGCCATATATCCAGCCCATCCTTGAATTTGTCCGCCACATTCCGCCGCTGGCCTGCATTCCGTTGTTGATTCTTTGGTTCGGCATCGGTGAAGCCTCCAAGCTGGCCGTGATCATTATGGCAGCGTTTTTCCCGGTCTTTCTCAACACGCTGAGTGGCATTGCCCAGTGCGACGGAAAGCTGCTGGAAGTGGGCAAGGTGTTTGGTCTAAGTCCCTGGGACCGCTTCCGCCGGATTGTTTTGCCGGCCAGCCTTCCCTCCATCATTGTCGGTATGCGTCTCGGTTTGGGTTATAGTTGGCGGGCGCTGATCGGCGCGGAATTGGTGGCGGCTTCCGCTGGCATCGGTTACATGATCCTGGACGCAGAGCAAATTTCCCGTTCCGATATTGTGTTGATCGGTATTTTCACCATCGGTACCATTGGCTATATTATTGATTATGTGTTTCTGAAACTGACCGGCTTTGGCATGCCCTGGGCGAAAAGGAAGGCAAACGATGACAACTTTATCTCTTAACGGCGTAAGCAAAACCTACCTGATCAACGACCAGCCGGTAGAAGCATTAGCTCCCTTGCATCTCACTATTAACGCCGGCAGCTTTGTCGTCGTCGTCGGCCGCAGCGGCAGCGGTAAAACCACATTGTTAAAGCTGATTTCCGGACTGGAGGAAAAAACTTGCGGCGACATCCGGTTTAGCTCAGCAAACGCCAAAATCGGCATGGTGTTTCAGGAACCGCGGCTGATGCCCTGGCTGACGGCGGAAGAAAATATGGCGCTGCCGCTGTTGCGGGAACAGGATCAGGCCCGGGTCCGGCAAACAGTTACCCGGCACCTGGAATTATTGGGGCTGGAAAATTTCCGCACGGCCTACCCCTGGCAGCTTTCCGGCGGCATGGCCCAGCGGGTGGCACTGGGACGGGCGCTTTGCTGCGACCCGGATCTGATTTTGATGGATGAGCCCCTCAGCGCCCTAGACGCTTTCACCCGCAAAAAACTGCAAAATAAGTTGGTTGATATTTTCCGCCAGGAAACCAAAACCATTTTATTTGTCACTCACGATGTGGACGAAGCGGTGCTGCTGGGCCAAAGGATTTTGATCATGGAAGAGGGCCGGCTGCTGGATGAATTCGAAGTACCGCTATCCTACCCCCGCGATACCTCTTCCCGGGAATTTTTCGACATTCGCGAAACGATACTGCGGGCCATTATTGGCTCGGATTGGGAGGAATATTAAATGAAACGGCAATTTATCTGGGTTATTCTGGCTAGCTTCCTGCTCCTGACAGCCGGTTGCGGCACACCGGCCCAACCGCCGGCAACCCCGGCACCACCGAAAATCGACACGGTAAAAATTTCCTACGTCAAGCTACCGCTGAACGTACCGTCGATTGTCGAGAAAAAGCTGGAACTGTTTGAAAAAGAATTTGCCAAAGACAATATGAAAGTCGCCTTTCCGGAAATTACCGAAGGACCGGCCATGACGGCCGCCTTAGCTTCCGGTTCGCTGCATTTCTGCAACGCGCTGGGCGGCACCTCAGCGATCCTGGCCGCCGCCAACGGTCTGGACATCAAAATTATCGGTGTCTACAGCCGCGCTCCGGAAGCATTCACCATCATCACCAAAAAAGCGGATATTAAAACCGCTGCCGACCTCAAAGGCAAAACGGTGGCCGGTCCCAAAGGCACCATTCTCCACCAATTGCTTTTGTCCGCCTTAAACCGGGAAAACCTCAAAGCGGATGATGTGAAGTTTGTCAATATGACCATTCCCCAGGCTTTGGCCGCCTTAAACTCCGGTGATGCCGATGCAGCGCTGATCGCCGGACCGGTGGTTCCCAAAGCCCTGGAAGCCGGCGGTCGCGTCCTGACCACAGGCAAGGGCCTGCTGGATGCCATCATTGTCATTGCCGCCGACGGTAAGTTTCTCGCCGAGCAGCCGACCATCGCCGACCGCTATATGCAGGTTCACCGGCAAAGCCTAGCCTACATGAAGGATCATCGCGATGAGGTATACCGGATGGCCGCAGAAGAGACCGGCCTGTCGCCGGAAGCGGTAAAAGCCATGTACGGCTGGTATGATTTCAATCCGACCATCACTGAAAACGATATCCGTGATCTGGAGAAAACTCAGGATTTTCTGCTGCAAAACGGCCTGCTGACGCAAAAAGTGGAATTGAAAAAGATCATTAAAGATCTCAGCGTCGCAAAATAGCTGCTCCGCCAAACAAGCGAAGCCGCTCCAACCGGAGCGGCTTCGCTTCGTTTCCGGCGGTTACAGCACCGCCAGATCTTCATCTTGGGGATCACAGATCAGCATATGTCCGGGAGCGTGGGTAATCATCAAGTCTGGTTTGCATTCCATCGCCACTGCCTGGGGCGTCACACCGCAGGCCCAAAAGACGGGAACTTCACCGGGCCGGATGGTCACCGCGTCACCAAAATCCGGCTTATGGACGTCTTTGATGCCGATGCCGGCGGGGTTGCCGATATGCAGCGGTGCCCCGTGCACCGACGGAAAACGCGAGGTTACCTGTACGGCCCGGACCACCTGGTTTTCCGGAATCGGCCGCATGCTGACCACCGTCGGACCGGCAAAACGTCCGGCGCTGCGGCAGGCGATGTTGGTAATATACATCGGCACATTGCATTTTTCCTCGATATGCCGGACAGGCACACCAGCCTTCAATAGCGCCGTTTCAAAGGAAAAGCTGCAACCGATCAGGAAAGCGACCAAGTCGTCCCGCCAGTAGTTTTCCAAATTTAATACCTCGTCCACCATTTTTCCCTGCTTGTAGATTCTATATTTAGGAATATCATATCGCAAATCCGCTCCCGGAGCCATAAACTTCGGCTCGGGATCGCCAGGATCGGTAACGTCCAGGATCGGGCAGGGTTTCGGATTTCGCTGGGCGAACAATAAGAAATCATACGCCAAATCTTTGGGCATAATGGCCAGATTGGCCTGGATATGGCCCTGCGCCATGCCGGCAGTGGGAATGGCCAAACGACCTTCCCGGATTTCCTGCCGGACTTGCGCCGGCGTCATTTTCGCTAAATCAAGCATTTATTCATACCTCTTTTCTGAGACAACTTAGGACCAGCGCCGCATAACCAATTCCCTGATCATCGTCGCCATAGCGGCGTGCACTTCAGCCCGGCAGCCGTCCACACTGGGTTCTACTGATCCGGCAATGGGATCGTGCAAGCCAACATCGGCCGCCGTTTTCAATTGGGCCAATTCCAATTCGCCGGTGTGCACCGCTTCCGCCACACCCGTCATCGCTCCCAGTAACGCCGCCAGTGCATAACCGCCCCAATTGGAAATATTGGCAGTCATCAGCACGTCCACCGGCGTCGCCGGCACAATGCCCGCGCCGCAAGGGCACTGACACTGCGTGGCGCAGGGAATTCCCGCCCGGACAATGTCGTCGGCGATATTGGCCATGCCGATTTCATTGCCGCCGTCGCCAATACCGATAGTGGCCACCCCTTTTTCACGGGCTACCTGGAACAGGTAATCCACCTTCGCCATGGGGTCGCCAATGGCAAAGCCGGCCATATTGTGCATCTGCCCCGCTTTATTCATCCCGGCCCGTTCAATGGCAATACAGGCGGCCGGCTTCATCATATCCACCAGACGCAGCGCTTCCTGACGGGCCGCCTGCGGATCCACCGGCAGGGAGATCACCGAAGCCGTCCGCAGTTTATTGCGTTCCACCGAATATTTCAGATCTTCCAGCGCCACGCACTGGAACCCGGCCGCCCGGGCCATCCTTTTCACCGGCTCGATCAGCGTTTCGTCCACCACCAGCACCGGCGACGCTTTCAATGCCAACCGCAACGCCTTAGCAATCACCACCGCGCCGGGAGGGCCGTCCGACTCACCACAGCCGGGAGCCACAATCGGCTGATCCATAAAACCGGTGGCGATAAATACCGGGTCACCCGGTTTTACTTTTTTACACAGCAGTTCCGCCGCTGCCAGCGTCAGTGGCCGGTCGGTCAGTTTCCGCGCCGCCTGATACAGCGCCTGGATAGCCCCCCGCCCCGACACGTCCGCATTGATCAGCTCATCCAACGCTACCGCCACGTTTTGAATTTTCTCTGGTTCCATTCCCAAATTCCTCCTTATGTACATGTCTTGCAATGTATCCCACTCCGGGCAGACTACTTCATCCGGTCAGGAATCACTTCCAGCCAGTAACCGTCCGGGTCGACGATGAAATAAATCCCCATTTCCTGATTCTCGTAACAAATGCAGCCCATATCTTTATGTAAGGCGTAGGCCTTGTCAAAATCATCCGCGATAAACGCCAGATGAAACTCATTTTCGCCAAGATTATACGGGGTTTCCCGATTGGCAATCCAGGTCAGCTCCAGTTTATGAGGCGTCTGGCCGTCTCCCAGATACACCAGGGTAAAACTTGGCTGCTCCAGCCGGCGAGTCTCTTTTAGCCCTAGTGCCTGCTGATAAAATTTCAGGCTTTTCTCCAGATCCAAGACATTAATGTTGTTATGGGCAAAGGTGAAGCTCATACTCTCATCTCCTTTTTCGCCAGGTACATCCTGGTGAATTTATTCTGTCCCACCACAAGAATCGTAACGGTGGTAAATACCCTGCTCCCGTTTTTTGGTGGCACCGCCACTGATATACGAACTTTCCACCACTTGATGAAACCCTTTTTTCGTCAGCATTTGCTTTATGTAATCCACATGGGGGCAACGGTCATAGTGATGATTGTCGGAAGTCATGCAAGAGGCCAGATGGATCACCACCTGCTCCGGCGTCACATCCGTTTTCTTTTTTAACTTTTTAGCCAAGTGTTCTAATTTCGCCGCGATTCCTTTGCCGCAACAACCGCCGCAAGTAAAGGATATGTAACGCAGATCCTCTCCATAGCCGGCAAACGCGCCCGTCCGTTCATAAAAACTATGGGTACAGGCAAACCCGCTGCATCGGTTATGTGCCAGCTGACACTGAATAATTACTACATACTTCTGCATAAACGTTCCCCCCTCCTGCTTTTATTATCCACTATACGAACACAATCTGGCCTTTTATGCAAATATAGTGTATCCTTTTTATTAGAAATATACAATCCATGATCACCTTC
>DATMYQ010000149.1:0-3272 GCA_035560935.1 Patescibacteria group bacterium
CGTTAAGAGAAATATAGCACGCAACCACATTTTTTGTAAACAGTTTTTCTTACGGTAACTGTCAAATTCCATTTCTTCTCATCTTATACATGTTATAATAGAAGCAAGGGTAGCGTTGTTCGCTACCGATATCTCACTGGAGGTGTCCGCTATGCTAAAAAAAATCCTCGTCCCCGTCGACGGCTCAGAACCTGGTTGGTGCGCGCTGGAATACGCCCGGGAACTGGGAGAAAAATTTGCGGGAAGTCTCACCCTGATTCATGTGATTCCTCAGGCCTATACCATTTCTCTGGCCGGTCCTGTCCCATACGTTCCCGACAATATCGGCACATTAGAGGACAGCGGCCAAAATTTAATGAAGCTGGCCATGGAGAAATTATCCGGCTATCCCTATCCGATTTCAACCTGTCTGGAATTTGGCAACCCGTCCAGCCGGATTTTAGCCATTGCCAAAGAGCAGGACCAGGACGCTATCGTCATCGGCAGCCGTGGCTTAAGCAGTGTGGCCGAATTTTTCCTGGGCAGCGTCAGCACCAACGTGGTGCAGCACGCCAAAATCCCGGTGATCATCGTGAAATCCAAAGATTGCCCGGATCAGCAGCACCGCAATATCCAGCCATAAATATTGGGCCTATACACGGCTTATATTGTAAAAACGCCTATAAATTACGCAAAATACGGCAGGTTCTTCGGACCTTGCCGTATTTTGCGTGGCTTCACCGGTGATCAGCTCCGGCTTCGGCGGCACCATTGCCTTTGCACTCAGGTCAGAAGGGAGGCGCAACAATGGCGCAGATTATACCTATTTGACCAGTACACTGTCAACAAACACTCTTACCAGTTCCGCATCAAACTGCGTACCCGAATTTTTTTCCAGTTCCGCCACCGCCTGCTCTTTGCTCAAGGTATCCGCGTAACTTCTCTCACTGATCATGGCGGCATAGGCTTCCGCAATCGACACAATCCTTGCCTGCAACGGGATTTTGTTTCCCTTTAGCCCCTTGGGATAGCCCAATCCATCCCATCTCTCGTGGTGCGCCAGTACATAACCGGCCAGTTCCGCCACCTCATTTACCGTATTCAGCAATCGATAACCAATTTCTGGATGGCGTTTTATTTCGTCCCACTCCAATTTGCTTAATTTCCCCGGTTTACCAAGAATTTTTTGTTCGATAGCTATTTTGCCGATATCATGCAGCAATCCTGCCGTTTTCAGTTCTTCAATCTCCTCTCCGGTCAGCCCCAGCGCCTCTCCCATGTCCCGGCATAACTCCGCTACTTTGCGGGAATGCACCTCTTCCTCCTTTTGTTGTTCGTGCAATGCAAGAATAATGGTATTCAGTGCTTTTCTTCGCATCCGCGGGCTTTCCAGTAATTTATTGCGATACATGCGGTCTTCCGCTATTTTGCTAATATCATCAATATTTTCTGCCGCCTGGCTTTTGGTGCCATGCCCTAAAGCGATGGAAACATCCACTGCTCCCGCTTTTTCCCGCGCAGCCATCGTTTTGATCCGCCGGATGACCAGCTCTGCTTCCCGTGAAGCAGTGTGCGGCAGCAAGACGATAAACTCATCGCCGCCCAGCCTGGCAATAATGTCAGAGGCGCGGCAACTTTGCACCAACACTTCGCCAACCTTTCGGAGAAGTTCGTCCCCGGCGGTATGTCCTAACGAATCGTTAATGAGCTTTAACCCGTTGACATCGGCCATAATGATCGTCAGCGGCAACATTCTCGGCACGTCCAGGCGCCCCAGTTCCTCCTGAAAAAAGCGCCGGTTATATAAGCCGGTAAGTTGGTCACGATAACTTAAATATAAGATTTTCGCTTCCGATTTTTTGCGCTCGGTGATATCCAGGAATGTCACCACCGCGCCAATAATTCCCCCATTGCGATACTGCGGATAAGAGAAGTATTCCACGGGAAAGCTGGTTCCGTCCGAGCGCCAGAATACCTCCTCCTCCTCATGCACATATTCGCCGTTGACCAACATCTGGACCACCTTGCATTCTTCCCGGGGAATAGGGGTACCGTCCAGCCGCTTATGATGAATGGTTAAATGCATGTTTTTGCCGATTAAATCTTCCGGCTGCTTATAGCCCAGCAGCTTTAAACTGCTGGCATTACAAAAAGTGCAGTTTCCCTCCTGATCAATGCCATATATCGCTTCCGCCGTCGAATCCAGCAACAGACGAATGTTGTCTTCACTGTTTCTCAGCTCGGAAATGGTCTGTTCTAATTCCATCGTCCGGTCTTTTATTCTTTCTTCCAGTGTATGGATAAACACATATATTTGTTCCGCCATTTTGTTAAAAGCGTTGGACAGCCTGCCGATCTCATCATTGCGAAATACCCTGGCGCGTTGCAGAAAATCTCCTTCTGAAAATTTTTCCGTGGTGCCAATGAGATGGTAAATGGGTTTAAGGATGATCTCGGTTATTTTTATATAGATGATGATGGCAATAATAATCGTAATGACGGACATTACCGGCAAAAAGCTCATACTTTTCAGGATATTCGCCATAAAATAACTCTCCGGTATGGCCGTTATGATCAGCCAGTCCAGTCCCGGTTGCGTGTATTCCGTTAATCTCACGTACATCCGGTCATCCGGTGTATTGATAATAACATTGGCCTTGGCATTTTCTTTAAACTCCTGATACGCCGCGATGATAGCCTTATTGTCAATTTCTTCGAGCGCTATGCGTTTTATTTTACCGTCAGCCAACGGGTGAAAATTGGGCATCTCCAGCGAATTGGCCACCAGGTATCCCGAATTTTTTTCCACAATATACGCGGTAACCAGCTTGTCCTGGACAAGATCTTTTAGATAGTTATTTATTTTATTGAGAGTAATATGCGTGCCTAAAACGCCCATCAGCAGCCCTTGCTTGTCAAAAATGGGGTATGCGGCGGAAACCGCCAGGTCCTCCATGACAAAATGCTTGTAAATAGGTGAAAAGAATGGCTGGTGCGTCTCCTGGGCAATCCGATACCACTCTCGGCTGCGCGGATCAAATTTGTCCGTCTCTTGCACCAGCCGGCCAGCCGTTAAATCAGATTCCATCGCATAATAACGGGTTTTTCCCTTCGTTGCCGCATTATTTTCCATAATTTCAATTTCATTGACCGCATTCCGGCGCGCACCGTAATACTCGCCGGTTTCCATCCCATAACTGAAACTATAGACCTCTTCACGAACCGCCTTCATGATGCTGGAAAAGTATTTCTCCCTGTTTGTCTTATTATGGATATTCACTATTTCTTCTTCA
>DATMYQ010000150.1:0-21703 GCA_035560935.1 Patescibacteria group bacterium
AATTATATTAGGCAAATTGTATGCATGGGCAATTAGGCGGTCACTGAAAAAACGGGCAGAACGAAGTAAAACAAACATAAAACAGGGGGACTTTACAATGAGTACAAGTGCCATTAGTTCTTCAACCAGTACGACCAGTACTACCAGCACCACCAGTACGACCAGCACCGACCTTTCTGATTTTGAATCATTTGTTCAGCTGTTGGCCACGGAGCTACAGTATCAGGATCCCACCGACCCGGTAAGCAGTACCGAGTATGTATCACAAATGGCGCAAATCAGTACCCTGCAGCAGATGAATACTGTCGCCACCAGTGTGGACGCGTTCCGGGCCTACAGCATGATTGGCAGTGATGTATCCTACACAACGACAGATTCGTCAGGCAGTTCTGTCAGCGGCAGCGGCAGCGTGACCGCCGTCACTACCAGCGGCAGTACCATCTATCTTACTGTCGACGGCACATCCGTTGAACTGGGTGACGTAACCAGCGTAAATAGTTCTGCCAGTTCCTCTTCCACCAGTTCTTCTACTTGATACTGTTCATAACTTAATAATCATTTGCACCCAGCCGGACCCCTCAGGGGAGGCTGATTGCTATTTCTGAATGACCGAAGAAATAGAAATATCAGGAGGTAAAACCATGCTGCTTTCCCTGTATTCTGGAGTTTCTGGGCTCAAGGCCCAGCAAACCAAACTAAATGTTATCGGCAACAACATTGCCAACACCAATACCACCGGTTATAAAGCACAAACGGTCAGTTTTAGCGATGTTCTCAGCCAAACTTTAAGCAGTGCTTCCGGCGCCAGTTCTACCAGCAGCACCGGCGGTAGCAACGCCAAGCAGGTGGGTACCGGCGTTTCCGTAGCAGCTACTACTACCAATACTACGGTGGGCAGTACGCAGACCACCGGCAATTCCACCGATGTGGCCCTAACCGGTGATGGTTATTTTATTGTCCAGGGCGGCGCCAGCACTGAGTACCAGTTTACCCGAGCCGGCGACTTCAGTATCGACGCTGACGGCAATGTGACAGTAGACGGCTTATTGGTCTGTGGCTGGAGCGAATATTCCACTTTAGCGGATGGAACGTATAAATATAATACGGACCTTGATGTAGAATCACTGAATCTGTATACCGATGCTAACGGCAACAGCACCAAGACCATTGCTCCCGAAGTCACGACAACGGCCGCAGTCACCGGTATGTTGGCCCCTTCGGAATCGATTGCTTCTCTCTCTACCACTACAACCACGCTCTCCGCCGGCAGTACCGTTTCCGCCGGCACTACCGTTACGATTGGCACTACCAGCATCACCTACACCGCCAGCTACACTCTGACTGCCAGTGCCACTCTGACTACCACCACTCCGATCACGTCCACTACCAGCATCGCCGATCTCACCGCCGCGTCCGCCGAGGCCACAACCACGACAACAATGACGCTTTACGATTCGCTGGGTGACAGTTTCACGGTCAAAGCCTCTCTATACAAGATCGGCGTTGATTCCACCACAAACCAGACTACTTATAAATGGGTAATTGAGCCTACCGATTCAACGGCGTTAACAGCGGCGCTATCTTCCAGCGGTGATGCCATGGGCACAATCACTTTTGATTCTTCAGGCAAGGTTATTGCCAGTGCCAGCACTACCAGTAATATCACGTTCACACCTTCCGGAACCTATGCCGGTGCCAGTGCGTTTACTGTTGCTGTTGATTTTAATGATCTTACCTATTATACGTCAACGACAACCTCTTCCCTCTCGGTGGATGCTGACGGTTGCGCTGCCGGTGAATTAGAGGACTTTACCATCGACTCCAGCGGTGTCATTAGCGGCACTTATTCCAACGGCGAAACCAGACCGCTGGGCATGCTGGCACTGGCCACCTTTACCAATCCCGCCGGGTTGGAAAAAATTGGCGACAATTTATATGTTACTACCGCTAACTCCGGTGATTACACCGGCGGTGTCGCGGCCGGCACTTCGGGTACCGGCACATTGGCCACCGGCATGTTGGAAATGTCCAACGTGGATCTGTCATCTGAGTTTGCGGAAATGATGATCACGCAGCGTGCCTATCAGGCTGCCAGCAAAGTCATCACCACCAGTGACAACATCCTCGAAACGCTTGTCGGTATGGTTCGTTAAGCCTGACATAAAGATCCGGTCGGGATGGCCGGACGGAATAGCCGGCCTGTCATCCCACGGAAGGGAGGAACACATATGGCTTCAACATTTGCCGGATACAACATCGCCTACACGGGCATGTACGTAAATCAAAGCGCTTTGTCCGTTGTCAGCAGCAATGTTTCCAACGTGAACACCAGCGGCTACTCCCGCAAGCAGATCACTTCTGAAGAACTGGCATTACAGTTGACCGAAGCGGAGACCAAAAACAATTCCGCTGGCACCGGTGTTGACGTTTCGGAGGTGCGCCGGGCCCGGGATGTCCTGCTGGATTCCAGCTACCGCCGGCAAAATTCCGACTATTATTATTGGGCCGCCCGCGAAGGTAATCTTGTGGATGCACAAGAAACGCTCAGCGAATTCACCTCCGATGATGGTACCTCCGATGACGGTGTGGAACAAACGCTGACCGATTTTTTCGACAGCTGGGAAGAACTGTCCAAGGATCCTACCAGTCAAAGTTGCCGCCAGTCGGTCATCGAAAATGCAGAAAGTCTCATCAGCACGTTGCAGGATATCGACAATCAGCTGAAACAGTTACAACTGGACAGCGCCCAGTCGGTCAAAGATTCTGTAGATACGCTGAATGACTTGGCCAGCCAGGTAGTGGAACTGAACCAAAAGATTCAGTTAGCGGAAGTCAGCGGCGTTGAGGCCAGTGACCTTCGCGACCAACGGGATTTGCTGGTGGATCAGATGTCCGCATTGACTAATGTAACCACTTCAGAAGACTCCGATGGCAATTACTCTGTCCGTATTGGCGGTGTGGCTTTGGTAAGCGGGCTAATCGTCAACACTTTGACAGTAAACGGAGACGGCACCACGGAAAGTCCGCTGAGTATTGAGTGGGAAGGCTTGAATTGCACCGCAGAAATTAGCAGCGGCAGTATTTACGCTTGTATGGAAGATGCCGATCAAAGCGGCATTGACGCTATTACCACTTTTCCCTTTGATTTTACCGGCAGTGCCGTCAGCTCGATCAGTGACCTGCGCGAGGGACTCAACGCCATCGTATCCACTATTGCCAACGCTATCAATTCTTTTCAAACATCCGGATATGATCTGGACGGCGTTGCTGGCGTGGCTTTCTTCACCACCACGGACGGCAGCAGTACCATTACGCTGCAGAATATTCAGGTGAGCGATGCCATGGATGACCCGGACAAGGTTGTCACCGGCAGCACTACCGACAGCGGTGACTATACGATTGCGGCAGCGATTTATGACTGGGCCAATGAAGAAGCGTTTTCATTCGACGGCGAAACCACCGATCTGAATGGTTTTTACACATCCCTGATTTCCTGGCTGTCCACCACCGGCGATACGGCCAGCAGTTCCTGCGATACTCAGGGAGCACTGGTACAGCAGATAGATACGCAGCGCCAGTCCATTTCCAGCGTGTCCGTCGATGAAGAAATGTCAAAAATGATTATGTATCAGAATGCTTATGGCGCCAGTGCCAGAGTTTTGAGCACTTTGGACAGCCTGTTGGAAGGCATTATTCAGGATTTAGGCGGCAGCTAAGCGGTGCGGAGGTGAAAAAATGAATTCCACATTTATGGGGCTCAGTATTTCCAGCCGTGGCCTTTACAGTAGCCAGGCGGGACTAGCCGTGACCAGCAATAATATCAGCAATGTAGAGACTACCGGATACACCCGTCAAACCCTGAACCAAACTTCACTGACGCCAGCTGCAGTCTATGCGGGCCGGGCCATCATCGGCGCCGGATCTACCGTAAATTCGGTGGATCAGGTTCGCAGTTCACTGGTTGATGCAAAGTATTGGCGGGAAAATACCTCGTTAGGTGAATGGGAAACCAAGTCTTCCCTGTTAACGCAAGTAGAAACTATCGTCGGCGACACGACAGACAGCGGTTTTTCCACGGTAATCAGTGACTTTTATGACGCCATGGAAACCCTTGCCGACGATGCCAGCGATTCTTCCGCCAGAACCAATCTGTTGGAAACTGCTTCCTCTCTCTGTAGTTACCTGAACACCATGTCCACTCAGCTGACCGATCTACAGAACGATATCGATGACGCGGTGAAAACATCCGTAGAGCAGGTCAATTCCTACGCACAGCAAATTGCGGACCTTAACACCCGCATCCGGGAAGCCGCCGCTGTCGGTGCCAGCACCAATGAACTCAAAGACCAACGGGCTCTATTGATCGATGAATTGTCCGGTCTGGTGGAAATCAATGTGACGGAAACCACCACCGGCACCAACGCGGATGGCAGTGACGCCACTGAGCTGACTATCTATGTGGACGGCATGACACTGGTGGATAATAACGAATATCATGAAATGGAATGCTATACCAATTCGGAAGGCCTCTATAATATCCGTTGGACAGACACGGGAGAAGATTTGGATCCCGGTTCCGGACAACTGGAAGGGTATCTTGCGGTCCGTGACGGCGATGGTACCGACTACAAAGGCATTCCTTATTATATTGAACAATTGAACACTTTTGCCCAGACACTGGCCAAAGCGTTCAACGAGGGAGTATACGCTGACGGGTCCACTGCCTCAACCGGCGGTCATGCTGCCGGCTACAGTGTGGACGGAACCACCACCGGCATCCGTTTCTTCACTTACGACGATTTATCCACGTCGGACTTTCTGGCCAGCGGCGCCGATATGGACGCTCAGTACGCCAACATCACTGCCGCCAATATTTCCATTTCGGCGGACATCCAGGATGACGTCGATCTGATTGCCGCCTCTTCCGATACCACCGGCGAGGAAAATAATGAAAATATCCAGGCATTGATCACCATCTGCGACGACGACGCCATGTTCGCCAAAGGGACACCGGAAGACTTTATGAATTCCATCATCTCTTCTTTGGGAACAACCAGCGCTTACGCCCAGCGGATATATGACAACAAAAGCACCGTGGTTTACAACGTCAGCGCCACCCGTTCCTCCATCTCCGGGGTTTCCAGCAACGAAGAAACCGCCTACCTGACGCAGTACCAACAGGCCTACAGCGCAGCAGCCAACATGATCAGCGTTTGGAGCGATATTTACGAAACCACTATCGACTTATTAGATGACTAATTTTACAAATTACCGGGAGGTGAGACCATGCGAGTAACCAACAGTATGCTGTCCGATGCCGCCTTATGGAATATCAGCAAAAATACGGAACGTCTCAACAAGGTACAGACCCAGGTGTCCAGCCAGTCAAAAATCCAGCTGCCGTCGGATGATCCTGTGGTGGCAACCCGGGCGATAAAATACCGTAACTACGTTTCCTCTGTGGATCAGTACCAAAAAAACGTTGACGACGCCACTTCCTGGCAAGAAGTGTCCGACGACGCTCTCAGCGACTTGGGAGACGCCGTCAAGCGGCTGCGGGAACTGACGGTGGAGGCTTCCAGTGACGCTTTGTCCGATGAGGATCTTGCTGATATTAAGACAGAAGTGGAAGAGCTGAAAAATACCGTCGTCGACACTCTGAATACCTCGTATGCCGGTCGTTACGTATTTGCCGGCTATGCCACCGGCGATCCTCCGTACGCTATTGATGAAAGCACCGGTAAAGTTACCTTCAAAGGCAGCTACCTGAGTCCCGGCAGTCCCACCACCACCGGTGAGTCGAGCGATGCTGATCTTATCAGCGACTTTACCAGCATTATCAGCGCCGGCGATGAGTATACCTTCACCAGTAGTCAGTCTATTAAATACAATGTGGGCTTCGGCAGTAAAGCGATTATTAACGTCGAAGGCCAGGATGTCACCGGCTATAGCAGCACCTATTCCCTGTCCAGCAACAGCAGCAATTTGTTTGATACCATTGATAAACTGTTGATCGGCCTGGACGGCGAGGATTCCTATACCATCACCGGTTATGGTGTCCAGGGTACCACAGAGCCGGACTACACGGCTCTGACCGGAACCAGCTTCACCATGACCCTGCAGACTTTGGACGATACCGGGGCAACGGTCAACACGGACTACACTGTGGACTGCAGCAGCGTGACCGATTTGGAAAGTCTGCAGGAAGCTGTTGACGCCGCCGTAGGCACGAACGTCGTATCCGTGGTCAGCGACGCCAATTCCGGTTACCTGACCTTCACCGCCGCCACCGGCAGTGATTTGGAAAACATCACCCTAAGCGATCCCACCAGTGGTACCAGCGCCCTTACCGCGCTGGGCAGCTTTACCAGCGGCGCCACGCAAACCGTAACCACCGTGGATGTCAGTTTTACCATTGACGATCTGCTCGATGAATTTGACGCCGATTACAATACGGCATTAACCGCGCAGGCCGCCTTGGGCGCCAGAATGAATTTCGTCGACATGGCCAGCACCCGGCTGTCTAACAACGACACCACTTACACCGAGCTGATGAGCAACAACGAAGATGTTGATACCGCCGAGGCTTCCATCGCGCTGACCAGCGCTGAATATGTCTATGAGGCGTCATTGTCAGTGGCTTCTAACGTAACCAGCAAAACCTTGGTCGATTATCTAGCATGAACATACCTATCCCGAAGAACATGGAGGTGAATAACAATGTCCACAACCGGTGTAACAACCAGCACAGTCAACGGAGTGACGCGGGCTACAGGTCTTGTTTCCGGCATTGATGTCGATTCCATCGTGGAAGCTCTCGTTACGGCCAAATCCACCAAGCTCGATAAGCTGAAGCAACGGGAGCAGTTGGCAGAATGGCGTCAGGAGGCCTATCAGACCATTACTTCCGAGGTCAGTGCCTTTTCCAGCACCTATTTCGACAGTACATCCTCTTCCTGTTTATTCAAACAAAGCACTTTCCAACAATACTCCACTACTAGCAGCAACACTGCCGTATCGGTATCCACCACCAGCAAAGCGTCTACCGGCAGCCACACCGTGGCGGTCAGCCAACTGGCTAGCGCCGCCACATTAAAAACCACCGGCACACTGTCCAAAGATATTGAAGGCGCCTCGGCGGTCGACTATACCTCTTTGTCCGGAACCAGTTTTGTTGTCACCATCGACGATACGGCAACCACTGTCACGCTGGATGACGATATCCTGTCGGAATCCGGTGAAAGCTCATGGAACCTGACCAGTCTGCAGTACGCTATTGACGACGCGGTGGGCAGTGGCAAGATTACCGTCAGCGAAGACAGCAGCAGTATTTTATCGATCACGGCAGCCTCCACCACTAGCGGCGTCCAGGAAATCGCCATCAGCGCACCGACGAGTAGTACCAGCACCAGCGCCTTAACCGCCTTGGGTTTTGGATCCGGTTCCACGTTAAGCAACCGGATTTCCACCTCGGACACACTGGAAGACCTGGCCAGCGCTTTTGGCACCTCGTTCACCTTTGACAGTGACGATCAAGTGGAGCTGAGCATCAATGGCGTTTCGCTCACCTTCGACAAATCGGTGACACTTTCAGAAATGATGAGTACTGTCAACGAAAGTGACGCCGGCGTTACCATGGAGTATGACGAACTAAATGATCAGTTGGTGTTAACGGCCGATACCACGGGCGCCCAGAAAACACTGGTCGTGTCCGAAACCGGCAGCACCTTCCTGTCGGCCGCCTTAGGCACAGCAACGGCCGGAACGGACGCCAAGCTCACCATTGACGGAACCAGCTATACCCGTAGCAGTAACTCGCTTACGGTAGACGGCGTCACTTACACCTTGAATGACGTTACGGAAACGGACGAAGATGCCACGATCACCATCACTCAGGACGTTGATGCTGTATATGATACGATTTCCCAATTTGTTGAAGACTACAACGCGCTGATCAGCACCATCAACGATACTCTGGATGAAGAGTACGACTCCGACTATCCTCCGTTAACAGATGCGGAAAAAGAAGATATGACCGATGAGCAAATCACCAACTGGGAAACGCAGGCTAAAACCGGTCTGCTGGCCAATGATTCCACCGTACAAAGCATGCTGGACGATATACGGCTTGCCCTGTATGATTCGGTTTCCGGCGTGTCGCTTGATTTGGCCTCTATTGGCATCACTACGGATTCCTATGACGAGGAAGGGAAACTATACATTGATGAAGACACACTGATGTCGGCACTGGAAGATGATGCTACATCCGTGATGAATTTATTCACTCAATCCTCCAGTACTTACAGTAATTCTTCCCGCGCACTAAGTTCCACCGAACGCAGCGCACGTTATGAAGAGCAGGGCATCGCTTATCGTCTCTATAACGTGATTCAGGACAATATCTCCACTTCGACGGACAGTGCCGGCAACAGAGGGGCACTTGTCGAAAAAGCCGGTATCGCTGACGAGGACTACGACAATACCTTAACCGACGAAATTGACGAATTACAAGACAGGATTGATGACGAGGAAGACAACATCGACGATTATGAAGAATATTTGTATGACAAATATACGGCAATGGAAACGTACATCTCAACAATGAACTCCCAACTGACGGCCTTGTTGAGCTCATTGTCGACCTCTTCCTCAAGCTAGGTGGCCGTGATGACAACAATACAAACATCTATCGATCTGCTGAACGAGAAACTTCAGATTCTGGAAGCTATTACGGCCAATACCGAACAGCAGCGGCGCCTTTTAAAACGCAATTCACTGCCGGGAGTGACCAGACTGTTACGGGAAAGGGAACAGCTGATCCGGCAATTGGCAGCGGTGGTCCGGCAACTTTCCTCAGAAAATATCGCTGCTTCTTCTCCCGCCCTTTCGCTCCTGCACCGGACCATACTTACCAAACAGCAGGAATTACTGGCAAGCGCCAACCTGCTGCGCGCAGAAACCAGCTACGAAAAGCAACAGCTGGCCCGGCAGCTCAACGCCGTTAAAACCAAACGCCGTATCCAGCGTCACTATGAACCGGTTCGGACATTGGTCTACTCTGGACGACGCCTCAACATTAAGGGATGATCCCC
Source organism: Patescibacteria group bacterium (assembly GCA_035560935.1). GTDB lineage: Bacteria > Bacillota > Negativicutes > Sporomusales > Sporomusaceae > DATMYQ01. Next base: position 9,093 of record DATMYQ010000150.1, read on the forward strand.
CTGGGATCTTTGATATATCCCTATATTTCGTGAAAGGTGGTGAGGATACAGCACAGCCTGTGGAAGGGCAAAGATATTAGGTAAGACATAGGTTATCCAAGAATTGGGCAAGGAAGCTCAATAACAAAAATCAAGGAGGAATTTTATTATGGGAATGGTTATTAACACAAATTTACCTTCATTGAACACGTACAACAAGCTGAATGCAAACAACAACCTGTTGAACAAGTCTCTGGAAAAACTCTCTTCGGGTTATCAGATTAACAGCGCGTCGGATGACGCCGCCGGCTTGTCGATTTCCGAAAAAATGCGCGGCCAGATCCGCGGCTTGAACCAGGCCAGCCAAAATGCTCAAGACGGCATTTCCATGGCAGATACTGCTGAAGGTGCCCTGAACGAAACTTCCAGTATCCTGCAACGGATGCGTGAACTGGCTGTTCAGTCCGCCAGCGACACGAATACCGATGACGACCGCGAAGCCATCCAGGCCGAAATGGACGCACTGACTACAGAAATCGACCGCATTGCTTATACCACCCAATTCAACACCAAGAATCTGCTGGATGGTTCCATGTCGAAAAAATACACTGCTACGGCTACGGTTGAAGCCAACAACGCATTGACTGCAGGTACAGCTATGGCTACCGTCGCGCTGACCACAACCTTTACCGCACTTGCTTCAGTTGATGGTAACTTGCTTGACATCACTGCCGGATCTACTGTTAAAATCAACTTTATTATGAACGGTACGACCTATACCGCAACTATGACCACCAGCTCTGCTGGCGGAACTGCATTGAGCGCCATTTCTGCTGCAACCGTTGGTTCTGCAGGTAGCACGGCTACTGTAGCCGATTATCTAACTCTGGCTATCGGCACCGCAGGAACAACCGCAGGCGCACTCACTGCCACTGCCGTCAGCGCGGGCACTACAGCGGCCATTTATGCTCTCACCTTTACGGTCTCGGATGCCGATGGCAACGAAAACACAGTTGCCAGCAACACGCTGTCCTCGTTTACACAAACCACGCAGGCTCGTGACAACAACAACGGTCACACTGCCACTATTCTGATCGGTGCCAACACCGGCCAGGAAATTACTATCAATATCGACAACATGGATGCCGGTTCACTGGGCGTGGAAGGTCTGCAGGTTGACACCCAGGTATCGGCTAACGTGGCCATCACCGCTATCGACAACGCGATCAACACCGTGTCGTCCGAGCGCTCCAAACTGGGTGCTGTCAGCAATCGTTTGGACTACACCATCAACAACCTGACCACCACCAGCGAAAACCTGACCGCTGCCGAATCCCGTATCCGCGACGTCGATATGGCTTCGGAAATGGCAACGTACACCAAGTACAGCGTCCTCAACCAAGCGGCTACTTCGATGTTGGCTCAGGCCAACCAATTACCGCAACAGGTCCTGTCACTGCTGAAATAAAGAAACAGGTTATAGAGCCGAGATTACCAACCCCTTCAACATTCTTGGCAGAAAGATCCCCCGGCCGGCCGCCGGGGGGTCTTTCATTTTAATCTAATACGAATGATACGAAGCGTGGGTAAAGCACAAACTATCCCAACCCGCCACTTTCCCAGACAAAATCCAGCCGCACAAAACTTTTGCCATTGGGCAGCTCATATTCTTTTTCTCTTAATCGGCTTAGCCCCTTTTTCAGTAGCGCACCGGTCAGTTCATCCCGCTTGACATCATGATGCACAGCCGCCAGCGGATCAAAATGCTTGGCCAGCGGTGAGGCGCTAACGAAGTCATTGCGGTTATTCTGCTGCACAACGCAGGAAATAACATGAGTATTCACATGGTTAGCGGCAATGAGCCGGGAAAAAGAATCCACTCCCAGGTATTCCACGATCAGATTACAGATCAGCAATGTTGTCGCCGGTAACCGCAAACCCGGCTCTCCCAAATCACAGGGAACCAGTTCCAGCACCGCTGCCAAATTCTGATAACGCTCCCGGCAGACCGACAAATATCCGGCATTAATGTCCAGCGCATACACCCGGCAAGTGCGGTGGATGTCCACATGCTCCAGGCCGTTGCCGCCGGCAGCACCGCAAATCCCCAGCAAGGTGCAGTCATGATCGTCCAACTGTTCCCGGGTAATCCGACTTAATGTCTGTAATTGCTGCACCTCCGGCAGCGTCATATGTTGTTCATAGATTTCCAGCTCAATCTGTTTCCAGGGATGCTTCAAAACACAAATCCCTCCCAATAAAGAGTGCTGTCTATCCGTTCCTGCTTATTGTCCATTCACTATGACTGTTCACTCAGCCGCTTCCCATCCGTCCTGGGGTTTGGCCAAATGAATATGGCGCAAAGCATCGGCTTTAGCCACATACATCGCTGTATCGGCACTCTGGATGATCGCATCCACCGTGTCGCCATTTTCAGGATACGTGGCAATGCCAATACTAGCGGACACGCGGAGTTGCAACTCGCCCACTTCACAAGGTTTGCGAATCATTTCCAACAGCACTTCGGCCATTTCCACCAAGCTGTCCCGGCTCGCACACTCCGCCAACAAAATGACAAATTCATCACCGCCCTGTCGACAGACGGTATCGGACTGCCGCACCGCCGCCTGCAGCCGCTTGGCCACCGTTCGCAGCACGGCGTCACCGGCATCGTGCCCATAGTCATCGTTAATCGGCTTAAACCGGTCCAGGTCAATAAAAATCACCGCCATTTGCCGCTGATACCGTTTGGCCAGCGTCAGTGCCTGCATGGCCCGTTCCGTCAATAGCGCCCGGTTCGGCAGATTGGTCAGGTAATCATGATGGGCCAAATGGCGAATCCGCGCTTCGGCCCGCTGCCGTTCGGTAATATCCAGACACAGGCTGACATAATGCGTGGTTTCACCATTTTCATCCGACACCTTGTTAATCGAAATCAGTTCCGGAAAAAGCTGACCGTTTTTACGTCGGCAAGTAACTTCTCCATCCCAATGGCCGGTTTCTTCGACAACATTCCACATCTCATGATACATTGTTTTGTTGTGTTTATGAGCCAACAACAATACCGGATTTTGTCCCAACGCTTCCTCAGCGGTATAGCCGGTAATCCGGGTAAAGGCCGGATTCACGGAAACAATCCGGTGCTGTGGGTCCGTGACAATGATGCCGCCCGGACTGGTCTCGAACACCGTATTCCCCAGCCGCATTGCAATATCCGTCTGGCGTCGTCCCGTAATGTCTTCCAGCACAACCACCACACCGTTAACGCCACCATCTTTATCGCGAAACGCCCGGCCGACCGACCGGAACCATAATTCGGCACTGTCTCCTTTCCGCCGATATGAACGTTCGCGGGAAAGAGAAAGCGACGGATCAGCCAGCATGTCATCGAAGTTCCGAATACTCTCCGCCCGGTCTTCCGGCGCTAAAAAGCGACAGTAATCCTGCCCTACTAATTCTGACGCCGAATATTGAAACAGCTCGGCCAAACACTGATTGGCATATACAATGCGCCGCTCCGTGTCAATCAACAAAATCGCCAGACCCGAGCTGTCATAAATGGCCCGCAGCAGTTCTTCCTGTTCCACCAGGCTGCGGTTCATAGTTTGCGTCTCTTCCAGCGCCTGCGTCACCCGGCGATGACTGTGCAGCAGGATCTGGCTGATCAATACCAACAATACCGTCACCGTCACCCCGGTCGCCACCGGTGTCCGCGAGGAGGTTTCTCGCAATTCTCCGGCCCAGTAAGCCGGCAAAGGTTCCAGGCAAACGGTCCACTCCGCATCCAAAAACCGTAGCGGCCGGGTGACTTCATCCAGGCCGGGCGTCCGACCCGGATGCGATTCGTAAAGCAATGCTTCTGCCTGTTTCTGCGGTGCAGCATAAACTCTTACCGCGATTTGCGGCGACAATTCCGCATACTCACCTTCTAAGTAACCGGTCACCAACTTTTTTGTTGATACCGCGGCATAAATCCACCCCCGCAGCGCTGCCTGGCGCTGTTCCTGTGTTTTCAGCGGCCGGCCCGGCCAATAGTCGGGTATACAGATCAACACTCCTGCCTGCCGGTCCTCTTCTTGCCCCAGCAATAGAATAATTTTGCCGGAAACCGCCGCCTGGCCGCTGTCGGCAGCCCTGAATAGCGCCTTTTCCCTCACCGGATCCTGCGTCAGATCATAACCCAGTGCCCGATAAGCCGCCGCAGTGAACGGTTCTAAATAAATGATCGGTGAATAGCGTTCTTTTTCCAGCGGCGGCCAGATATGATAATCCAGCAAACCCTGCGCCTGCATCTTTCGAATTTGCTCCCCCCGCTGCATCGCCGGCACCAATTCGGCATAAGCCAACGCCTGAATTCCAGGAAAATAGCGACTCAATTGCAACTCTTCCACATAAATCCGGAATTCATCGCGTGACACTGCGTCACTGCTGGCAAACAAAGCGCCAGCCCCTCTGAGAACCTGGGCATGAAACGCCAGATACCGTTCTAAGCCGGCAGCCAGTTCAGTACTCCGAACTGCAAACTCGTTGTGCTCCGTGATCTGCTCCTGTTGCCGGGTCAAGGAAGCGTTCAGCCAGGTAAGTGCCAATCCAAGGATAAGGATGCACCATGGCAGCATCCGCCAAAACCAGCGCCGCGGGTTAAACGATGTCATCAAATCCGGCATGGTCTTTCCTCCTCACCGCTGACCGTGACCGCTCTCAGCGCTGACTGCGCGTCAAAGCAGCCCCCCATCGCACCATTCTCCTAATCTGAATATACAGTTTACGTTCCATAAAAAAAATAAAATACCTGCTGTCATGAGGTAGAAGGCGGCAAATTCGCTCTTTTCCATAATAAGATGTAGGCAGAGTGTAATAACAAAAAAACAAGGCTCAGCGGAATTTCCGCCAAGCCTCTAATTTCCTGGTGGGGCATGGTGGTTTCGAACCACCGGCCTCTTGAATGTGAATCAAGCGCTCTCCCACTGAGCTAATACCCCGTTACGAATGACATTATATCACAAATCGCTATCAAATTCCAGTCATTTTATTGATTTTATTGACTTTTTACAACAATCCAGAGCAATCTTTAGTGGCTGAATTCTTATTTTCTGCCAATGGCAATATATTACCAGTATGAGGCAATGGTTTGCATTTTTCAAAATTATTTGACGGAGTATAATTTAGTTATAGCGCTACGCAGTCCTTCTGCGCGCGACTCCGGGCCATTCTGCCTATATTTGGCTACTTTAGTCGGGGCAGTCTGGCCTTCGTTTTATCACTGCCGGCAGACGGACACACTTATCGCTAAAATGAGTAAGGACAGAAAGGACTGATTTCATGGCAAACCGCATTGTTCTGAATGAAACTTCGTACTTTGGTCCCGGCGCTATCAGTGTCATTCCCTGTGAAATTGCCCGGCACAACGCTAAAAAAGCTTTCATTGTCACCGACAAAGACCTGGTGAAGTTCGGTGTCGCCAAAAAGGTCAGCGACGTACTGGCTAAGGCAAATATCATTTTTGAGCTATACGATAATGTGAAGCCCAACCCCACTATTGAAAACGTCCAAACCGGCGTAAAAAAATTCAAAGCATCCGGCGCTGACATCTTAGTCGCCATCGGTGGCGGTTCGTCCATCGATACCGCTAAAGCCATCGGCATTATCGCCAACAATCCGGAGTTTGTCGATGTCAAAAGCCTGGAAGGCGTCGCTGACACCAAAGCAAAATCCGTACCGATTATCGCCGTCCCCACCACCGCCGGAACGGCAGCGGAAGTGACCATTAACTATGTCATCACGGACGAAGAAGCGGTGAAAAAAATGGTTTGCGTTGACCCCAACGATATCCCCACCGTCGCGGTTGTGGACCCCGAGCTGATGATTTCCATGCCCAAAGGCCTGACCGCCTCCACCGGCATGGATGCGCTGACTCATGCCATCGAAGGTTTCATCACCCGCGGGGCCTGGACCATGACAGACATGTTTGAATTAAAATCCATTGAGCTGATTGCCAAACATCTGGAAAAAGCCGTTTTCGAACCGGACAACATCGAAGCCCGCGACGGCATGGCGCTGGCACAATATATTGCCGGTATGGGCTTTTCCAATGTGGGTCTGGGCATCGTCCATTCCATGGCGCATCCGCTGGGCGCTTTTTATGATACGCCGCACGGTGTGGCCAACGCGCTGCTACTGCCATACGTCATGGAATACAACGCTCCGGCCAGCGGTGAAAAATACCGGGATATCGCAAAAGCGATGGGCGTGCCCGGTGTCGATACCATGGATCAGGCCAGCTACCGCAAAGCGGCCATTGACGCAGTTGTCGCATTGTCCCAAAAAATCGGCATTCCTCAAAAATTGTCGGAAATTGGCGTAAAAGAAGCCGACCTGCCTCAACTGTCCAAATCGGCGTTCGCCGATGTCTGCACTCCCGGCAATCCCCGGGATACCAACGAAACCGAAATTCTTGCCCTGTATCAAAAAGCCTTTAAATAAAAATTCACTGATAAACCAAGCGAGCGGTGTAAAGAAAACTCTCTACACCGCTCGCTGTTTTATTGCAACGGCGTTTGCAGCCGATGATTATAAAATTTCTTCAATAAATACCGTCCGCTCCCGCCCCAGATCCACATCCCGCGGCGCAGACAACGGGCGGTTCACCCGATTATAATAGACCCGTACCACGGGCCGCGGCCCTAAATTATCGCGCACATTCACCACCACGCCTACTTCCTTGGTGGTCAGCCGGACCATGGAGCCCAACGGGTAAACCGCCAGACTATTGGTAAAGTACCGGATGACGTCCATATCAAAATAAATATTACCCGCACCGTAGAGGAATTCCACCGCCTGGTAATGAGGATATTTTTGATGTCGCAGCAAATCATCATATTTATCGCAAACCGCAATAATTCGGGCCCCTAAAGGAATTTGCTCCCCGCTCATTCCCTGCGGATATCCGGTACCGTTCCAATGTTCATGATGAAAATGGACCATCCGGCAAATCTCTTCCTTAAACCCGGCTTCTTTGGCAAAATAATAACCATAACGGGGATGTTCGCGCCACAGGGCCTCTTCCTGACTGCTGCGGCCGGACACTCGCAGCAGTCCCGGCATTTCACATAATCCCAGATCGTGCAGCAACGCGCCCGCGCCCACATCAAACATATCTTCGCCACTCATGTCCATGGCACCGGCTACCAGTAACGCCAAGGCACAGGTGTGAATACAATGCTGAAAAATATAATCATTATCCAAAATTTTCATTCCTACACAAAAGTGGACCAGCTCATGATCTTCGACCAACTGGGCCGCAACGTCTCTCGCTTTGCGGGAAACAGCCACCATGCTGTCCGAAGTATTTCCTTCCAATTTTTCCGGCGCCATACGGATGATCTCGCGATCCAGAGAATCCCGCAATTCACCGCGTATCGTATCACAGGGTTCCGTGAACAGGGTATACCGTTCCGTCACACTGACACATGGGATGCCTCGGCCACGAAGCAGTTGAATATAGTCTTCCGTCAGCCGTGTGCCATAACTTAACAGAAGATTGCCGGTCTGGGGACAGGTTACCGGCGACGCCAGAATCATTCCATCAACCAACTCATTTGTATACAGTTCAATCATTTGCCGCTCACTCCTACTTGCTTCATGTGATTATAGAACGAAAATTCCGATCATCATCCAATTCCAGTTTTGAATACCCGCGCACATCATGGCATTCTTTTCCAATACGCACCGAAGGATAAGCCAACGGCTTATCCTTCGCAACACTGAAGGCAGCTTGGCAATCATAGACAAATGTCTTTAGACCCATAGCTTTGCGTCCTTACCTTTAGGTAAGTTTGCCGTTGCTTCGTTCTACCATCATTCAATTGATGCAGGCTTCACCGTTCAATAGTCCTTTAGTCCTATTTTACCCACAGACCAATAGTACCATGGTCATGTTTCTTGGTCAAATTAACAAAATTTAACATTCTTTAACAATATTTAATAATCCATTAGAATTGTCAATAATCTGCGCCAACGTGGATTACCATGGGCCAGGGTGTTGCCACAAAAAAATAAGCGCCGTCCCGCCAATAGCAGGTTCAGCCCTTATTTTTGCTACTCTATTTTCCGGTTACTCTTGAGCACGCCTTCTGCTCGCAACCACCGGATTATTTCCAGTTACCTGATATTTTCTTCCAAAACCTGTTTGCGCTCAAACCCTTCCAGCCGCAGGTAAAAATCCGCCGTATCCACCAACGCCTGCAACGGCAGCATACCAACAATCTCACTGCCGATAACATTTACTCCGTAACGGGCCGCCTCCGACTTCACGGTTTCAAACACCCGATGCAGCGGCGTTCCGGTATAGTCGACCATATTAATAGTGACCTGAGCCATGTTCCGCTCCTCGATCAGCACGCCCATGGCCCGGCAAAACTTATAACCGCCTTTGGCCTCCCGGATTGATGCGGCAATTTTCTTGGCAATATTGACGTCAGCGGTGCCGAGATTAATATTGTACGCGATTAAAAACTGCCGGGCGCCTACCACCGTCGCCCCCGCCGCCGGATGCATCCGGGCCGGGCCGTAATCCGGCTGCCGTTCCGGAGCGGCAATTGCCGTTTTCAAATTCTCATATTCACCTTTGCGGACATCCGGCAATTTGACCCGGGCCGGCGTTTTGGCCGCGGCTTCGTACATATACACCGGAATACCCAGCTTTTCACCAATATCCCGCCCCAGTTCGTTGGCCAGTTCCACGCATTCTTCCATGGTCACGTCGCTGACCGGAATGAACGGAATCACGTCCGTGGCTCCCACCCGGGGATGTTCTCCCCGGTGCTGTTCCATGTCAATCAGCTGGGTCGCTTTAGCGCAGGCGTTAAACGCCGCCTGCCGGGCCGCCCGCGGCTCACCGACAAAAGTGACCACCGTCCGATTGTGGCTGGCGTCGGAATTCACATTCAACAAGGTTACACCATCGACGTTTTTCACTTCATTTACAATGGCGGCGATCACTTCCGGCCGCCGGCCTTCGCTAAAATTCGGTACACATTCTACAAGTTTTGGCATGATTGATACTCCTTTTGCATCATGGCTTTATTTTTTGTCGGTTTACTGTTTATTGGCGGTATTATCCCAAACCAGCCGCCCCTGTTTGATCACCTGACCCACCAGATTCATTCCGGCATGGTACACTAAAAACAAATGGGAGGGGTAGTCCAGAATCACAATATCCGCCTGTTTTCCCGCTTCCAGACTGCCGATGCGGTCCGATCTGCCCACCGCCGCTGCGCCGTTGACGGTCAGCGCCGTCACGATTTCCGCCGGCGTCATCCGCAATTGAATGGCGGCCAGTGCCGCCATCAGCGGCACCGAATGACTAAAACAACTGCCGGGATTGTAGTCGGTGGCCAGGGCCACGGCCGCGCCTCCGTCAATCATCGCCCGGGCCCGGGCATATTCCTCCCGCAGGCAAAAGGCAGTCATGGGCAGCAGTGTGGCCACGGTATTCACCCGGCTCAGCGCCGCAATCCCGGCGTCCGACGCCTGCAGCAAATGGTCGGCGGAGCAGGCGTTAAGTTCCGCCGCCAACTCCGCGCCGCCCAAAGGTACGATTTCATCGGCGTGAAGCTTAGCCTGCAGCCCCAGTTTTTTCGCCGCCTGCAGCAGTCGCCGCGATTGATCAAGCGAAAATACGCCCTGTTCGCAAAACACATCGCAGAATTCGGCTACCCCCTGCTCCGCCACCGCCGGCAGCACGTCCCGGATCATATAATCCACGTACGCGTCGGTTCGTCCCTTATACGCCGGCGGCACTGCGTGGCCCCCCATAAAGGTGGCGACAATCTCCACCGGCTGTTCCCGGTTCAGTTCCGCCATCACCGCCAACTGCCGCAGTTCCGTATCCTTGTCGAGGCCGTAACCGCTTTTCCCTTCCACGGTGGTGACACCCATGGCCAGCATATTCTCCAGCCGCCGGGCCGCTGTCGCCTTCAATTCCTGATGGCTTGCCGCCCGGGTGGCCGTCACGGTATTCAAAATGCCGCCGCCCCGCTCAAGGATTTCCAAATAAGGCGTCCCGTTCAGACGCCAAAAAAACTCCTCCGGCCGATAACCGCCAAACACCATATGGGTGTGCGAGTCAACAAACCCCGGCAGCACGCAGCGTCCGGCGGCGTCAATGACAGTCCAGCCACTTTCATCCTGCAGCGGCAGCTGCGCCGTCGAACCTGCCCAGACAACATTTCCGTCTTCGACCAGCAACGCGCCGTCGGGAATACTGCCAATGTCGCTCATAGAAGCGCCTTTTTTCGGCGCCGGACCGGCACAAGTCACCAGCTCGGCGGCATGTTTAATCAATAATTTTTCCTTTTTCATCCCTTGAACTCCTTCCTGTGTATCAAGCATCTCCGCGCGATGCCAGGATTATTCCTTTTCTATCGTGACCGTATTGTGGCGATTTTTTATTTTTAGTATAGCACTTTGGCGTCAATAAAACGTCAAAAAACATCCCTCCGGAATTTGTTGCTGCCGGGGCAGGAGAAGCCCGCTGGCAAAGCGAAGCTATCTGTAAAGCTACCCTTGGAAGGGAGGCAAACTGCTTGAAACTTTTGGTTGTGGAAGATGAAACCCTGTTGCGCGACGCCATTCTGGCGCTCCTTGCCGCCGAAGGATTCAGCACCGATGCGGCAGCCAACGGCGATGACGGCCTGTATATGGCGGAACAGTCCCTGTATGACCTGATCGTTCTCGATATTATGCTACCCGGCATCAGTGGTCTGGATATTGTCCGTCGTCTGCGCAACGCGAAAATCAACACACCGGTACTGCTGCTGACCGCCCGGGACCGGGTGGAAGACCGGGTCACCGGCCTGGATGCCGGTGCCGACGACTATCTGGTCAAGCCTTTTGCGGTCGCGGAATTGCTGGCCCGGATCCGGGCGCTGCTGCGCCGTAAAACCGGAGAAACCGCCGGCGGCGACAACTTGTCCTACAAACAACTGACCCTGAACACCAAAACCAGGGAAGCGGCCTACGGCAGCCAGCCCCTGTCGCTGACGGCCCGAGAATATGAGTTGTTGGAGTTCCTGGTATTGAACCGGGAACGGATTCTGACCAAGGAACAGATTTTCGATCGCCTGTGGGGAATGGAGGCCGACACCGCCACAGGTATCGTAGACGTGTATATCCATTTTTTGCGCAAGAAACTGGAAACCGTCCAGTCGGCCCGGATGGTCCAGACAATCCGTGGTGTCGGCTACATGCTGAAGGTAAAAAACGATGAGTAACCTTACCAGGCTTTTACGTCAGCGCTGGAATCTGTTCGGCCGAATTCTGCTGCGGTTGACGGCGCTGAATACCGGAGTGCTGCTGGCGGTATTTATCCTGTATAACATTACCCTATATCTGGTCATCAGCCATCAGTTATATGACAATGTGGACAAATCCATGCAAGGGCTAAATCGGGGACTACTGCAAATGACCCGTAACGCCGATGCCGCCGGCCACCCGTTGAAGTTGTTGCCGCCTCCAGACGGCGCACCCGACGACCCACGCATCCTGTTCGTGTTTATTGATGATCAGGACCGCCTGGTCATTCCCGCCCGGCAAATGCATATCAGCCGCGAGACCATCGTCCGCTTCACCGCCGCTGCCCAAGATGCACCGCTCAACCTGGAAGAAAATGGGCGCCATTACCGTCTCATCAAATTCACTTATGCCAAAGAAAATTTGCCACAAATCACCTTGTCGGAATCAGGCGGAGGCATCCGGGTACGAGGTGCCATCTGTCTCGCCAACGTGGACCCGGAAATCCAACTGTTGCTGACATTTATGCTGGTCAGCACAGCAGGGACACTATTGGTTCTCCTGATCATCGTCGGCGCCGGCTATTTTCTGGCCCGGCAGGCGCTGATCCCCATTAACGAGTCCTGGGAAAAGCAGGAGCAGTTTGTCTCCAATGCCTCCCACGAAATGCGCACACCGCTGGCCGTGGTAAAATCCCACGCGGAACTGCTTTTGCACACTCCCGATCACACCATCGAACAAGAAAGCGAGCATATCGCCGCGATCATCCGGGAAAGCACCCGCCTGGGCAACCTGGTATCCAAACTCCTGCTCCTGGCCCGAGCCGACTCCAACCAGGAAGAACTGGAAATTCAGGTTTTGGATCTGGCCGGCTTAGCAAGCAATGTAGTCGCCCAGTTTCAGCCCATTGCCGCCCTAAAGGAAATCCAACTGGAACTGGACAACACCTCGTCACTGGAAATCCGGGGCGATCAGGACCGGTTGATTCAACTGCTGGTGATTTTACTGGACAACGCCATAAAGTATACTCCCGCCGCTGGCATGATCTCCCTGCAGGTGCAGGCGTTGGCCGGCACGGCGCAAATCCGTCTGACGGACACCGGCGCCGGTATCAGCCCGGAGGACCTGCCTCGCATCTTCGACCGCTTTTACCGGGCCGATGCTGCCCGTTCCGGCCCGGATCGGGGTACCGGCCTGGGACTGGCTATTGCCCAGTGGATCGTGGAAAAACACCGGGGCACTATTAAAGTTCGCAGCAAGGTCGGCCAGGGAACCGTCATCACCGTGTCCCTGCCGCTGAAAAAGCACTCTTAATGTTCGCAAGATACTCAGCACCAAGC
>DATMYQ010000151.1:0-4863 GCA_035560935.1 Patescibacteria group bacterium
GTATAAATAAAACTCAGCGTGTTGGGAAAAATCCCGGCCAGGCCGATAAAGTTTTCACTCAATCCCATCAGTTTCCGGTATTGTCCGTCAATCAGCAGCGCTTTCCCGAAAACGATGTTGAAAAATGCGTAGCTGGGGAAAAACAACGTGCTTTTTTCCACTTCCCCTTCCATAATCCATACCGGAATTTTTTGCGGCTGGTTGAGACAACCATAAATAAACCCTTCGCACAAATCCCATGTGTGAATATATTGGTACAAACCCTGCCTCACCAAATCTTCCCGGCTTTGCTGCAAGTTCGCTGTCACAAAATCAACGTCCCCTTTTATCAGCGCCAAGCGCAACTGGAGAAACAACGCACACAACACAATGGCGGTTTGTTCCTGGCTTCGAGCCGCCTGCAACGCTGTATGCGACAGAATTTCGGCGTTTTCGAAATCCCCCAGGCAATAATACCGCTCCGCCTGCATGACGTACTCCGCTCCGGCCCCGTGCCCGGCAGTCAGTCGTCCATACCGCTCCATGTCGGTGCTGATTTCCGCCGTTTCCTGCTCTAACTGCCCGCTCTCCCGGTAAAACATATACAGCACCGATGGGGAGCCAAAGGTCAGGGAACCTCTTTTATCGATAAATTCTGATGGTCGCGTCATTAATTTTTCGGCCCGGCAATGGTGTTCACTCATTCCCGGAATGTGGTTGTATTTGCTGAAGCTGCAAAGCAGCTCCAATTCGCCGGACAATTGGTTCTTTTCCGGTGCCGGTTCCGCCGGCAGCAATGCGATGTAACGTTCAATATCAGCGCACTGGCGGATAAACAGCTCCATTTCGTTGAAAGAAAATAGATTGATGGCATAAATCAGGCATGCCTGAGGATGCGCCTGTTTTACCGGTTCGGGGCATTCACCAAAATAACGGATCAGTTTGTCCTTGTGCTCATTATAGATTCCCTGGCCGCCATCCTGTTCGATCGCGCTCAATAAAGCGTCAAAATCAGTGGCCTGGTAGAAATAATCCAGCGCATGGATGCAATCACCGGCGCTAACGTACCATTGCCCCGCCCGTTGCCAGATTTTCTGTTTCCAATCCGTTTCCCGCCGGTCAAAGATACGTCGCAGGAAACTGCTGAAAATATTGTGTAAATCATAGGTTTGTTCGACAGCATCATAGCGGATGAATGCGTTTTGCCGCACTAAATCCCGCAACAGCGCTTCGGCATTTCCCTGTCCCCACATTCTTTCCGCCTGTTCCAGGGAAAAGTGGTCAAAAATACAGATATGCATTAAAAAGTCCCGGCCGGCCGGCGTAACTCTCCGGTAAACAACATGCTCGATCAATTCATGCAGACTGCTCTGCCGTTCCAAGCGCCCCTCCTGCAAAAATCCCAGCACGCAAAGATACACGGCGCTGATCCAGCCTTCCGTATAGGTCTCTAAAAAATCCAAATCCTCCATAGCCGGTTCGATACCATACAGATGACAATACTCGGCAATCTCGTCTCGTGACAATTCAAAACTTTTTTTGCCAATCACCTGGCAGTAACCTTTCAGCACCAGTTCCGGCAGATGGTCGCCAAACACGCTGCGGGATATCACCAATATATACAAATCAGGAATTTCCGCCCGAATCAACCGCTCAATAAACCGGTCAAGGTCTTGCGACGACAGCAAGTGATAGTCATCAAAAACCATCACCGTTTTCGCGGCAAACGAAACGCCCTCCACCAAACGGACCGCTTCTTCCACAAACACACTGTTACCCGGAACGCCCACACCGTTTAAATGTTCTTCCACCACCGGATCCAGCCGGTGAAACAAGCGGCAAAATCCGTTCCAGAATCCGCTGGCTGATTCATCCATCACCGTTTGCCAGAGCACGACCGCATTTTTTGTTTGCAAATATTCTTTTACCGCAGTGGTTTTCCCATAGCCCATCGGGGCCTCCACCACGGTCATTGGAAACTCCCATATTTTGTCCAGATTCTGATTGACCGGCTTCCGCAGGTAAACCGTCCTGGCAGACCTACCAAGCATTCTATTTCCTCCTGCTCATTACCACTGTTTCAGACGGTATTCCTCCGCGGTATTACAGCCTAGTTATTATAGCTTATTGTATATTCGGCAACATTCCCATATTTCCTTCACCAATAAGGAAATATCCTTTTTTAATAATGATGTAATCATTATTAAAACGCCCTCCACCATCAGGAACATCGCTACCGTCTGTTGCTTTTTGCTCCAGACTATCCGTAAAAATATACTTTCGGATAGTATCCAGAGATTCCGGCAAATGCTACACTGAAGGTGCTTCGCTTGGTATGGCCCGCACTGACAGGTCACTTCCAGGCATGGAAACAAGAAAAAACAAAATGGAGGTTTTATTGATGAAACGACGGGTATTATTGTTAGGTTTACTGATTCTTTTGACGATGGCCTTTTCCGCCACTGCCTTTGCCGGCGCTCAGGATTTTGATCTGGTAAATGCTACTGGCAAAGCCATCACTCATGTTTATGTCTCACCGCATAACGTCAACGACTGGCAGGAAGATGTGCTGGGACGTGAGATCCTGGACGATGGCGACAGCGTGGCCATCACCTTTGGCGGCGGCGAAAGAGCCACTTACTGGGATATCAAAGCCATTTTCGAAGACGGTAGCAGCATTTTCTGGGAAAATTTCAACTTGAAAAGCATTTCTGTCATCACGCTTCAGGGCAACGGAAGAGCAGTCTATCAGTAAGCGTTGACAGCTGCAAATACACGACTGCAAACGAGACCAGGCTGAAATATTTGTTTCAGCCTGGTCTCGTTTCATACTTTCAAGCGGACTGCCGGACCTGCAGCGGCAGCAAAATCGTGAAGCAGGTCCCCTGACCGGATTCGCTCTGACAGTGAATGGTACCCCCATATAACTGAGTGACCAAATTATAGACGATGGACAAACCCAGACCGGTACCGCCCTGGTTACGCCGGGTAGTGAAGAAGGGTTCATAAATTTTTCCCAATATGTCCGCTTCCATCCCCTGCCCATCATCGCGATAGATCAGTTGTAATTGATCCCCTTGCTCTGCTATCTGAATTTCCAATGTGCCGGTTTGGCCGGGAACATAGGCATGGGTCAGACTGTTCAACAATAAATTGGTTAGAATTTGAGCGAATGCACCGGGATAACCATCCATAGTCAGTTTTTCCGGAACAGTGACTATAAGCTTATGGCCGCTGTTTTTCAGCTTGGAGGTTAAGCTCAGCAAAAGATCGTCAACATAGCTGCGAACTTCAAACTGGCGCCGCGTTTCACTCGCCTGATCAGCGGACACCTGTTTGAAGTTGCTGACCAGCTTGGCAGCCCGTTCGCTGTTGAATTGAAGCATGGTTCCTATTTGCTGGATTTCCGTCATATACTCCTCAAGGTCGCAACGCTTCATGGCGTCATTTTGGTAAGCGGTCGCAAAGTTTTCGTTAACCTGGTTCAGATGAGAGGCTAACGTAACGCAAAGGCCCACCGGAGTGTTGATTTCGTGAGCCATTCCCGCTACCAATCGCGCCAGCAATGCCATTTTTTCCGACCGGATCAGGTTTTCCCGGGTTTGCAGGAGCTGCTCGTTCAAGTCCAACAGTTCATCGTTGGCAGCCAAAAGTTCGGCATTGACCGAGGACAGCTCTTTATTCGCATTCGTCAGTTCCTGCGCCCGCTCTTCCACGCGGCGTTCCAGTTCATTATTGGCGGCAAGCAGCGCCGCCTCCGCCTGCTTGCGCGAGGTAATATCAATACCGATACCGGTAAAATAAGTTTTCCCGTCTATTTCCAGTTTTACCGCGGTAAAATACAGAGGCAGGCGGCGACCGTCTTTGGTCTGCAAATCCGCTTCCTCATTGGCAAAACCGTCGGTCATGCAGCGCTGTACCGCTGCGGCAATGTGAAGGTAGTTGGCCTCATCATCCCGGTACCAGTCACGCAAAGTCATCCGGGACAGTTCCGTTTTTGTATAGCCGGTCATCTCCTCATGCTGCCGGTTCCAGCGAACCAGCTGACCGTTACTGTCGTACAGATACAACAATCCGGGAACGCTGTTTAAAACCGCATCGTTGAATTTGCGCTGTTCCTTTAGCTCGTTTTCGGCCTTCAAACGTGCACTGATATCATTGGCGATACCGAGAAAACCGGTGATGCTGCCGTTGGCATCACGCTGAGCCGACACCGCTAACTGCACCGGCACCCGCTGCCTGTCCTTTGTCAGGAATGTCCAGCGTCTTTTTTCAGTGTAATTCTGCCGGGCGGCGGCAACGAAGACTTCAAAACCGGGTTCAACGCCGAGTTCCGCAGCCCGTTCCGCCACTTCGTCCGGATCATGAAGTACGATTACCGTCTGCCGGCCAACGACTTCGCCTGCCGAATATCCCAGCATCTGCTCAGCGCCTTCGTTAAAGACCTGGATCAGGCCGGTTTCATCAACGGCAATGATTGCGTAAGTGTTGGCCGCTCGCAGTACGGATTCATAGCGGGCGTTCATTGACTTCAGGTCCTCCTCCGCCAGTTGCAGTTCTTGCTGTTTGCGGCGCAGGGCGGACAATGAATGGCTAATCAGTCCGTAGAGCAGACTGGCGGTGACGATAATAAACAGCCAGCCTTTGATCATAGCGATGCGGATCATCAACGCAGGATCCTGCGTCAACCAAGCCAGGCTTTGATCGGAAAACAAAATCCACAGGCTGCCAAAAACGGCATATATACCGGTGATACGCAACGCGTTGCCGTCGATCATCATTTTCACCTGCCCATATGATTTTTGCAAATTATATAATAATAACATTCGGCAATATCGTCGGCAATCCTGCCCTTTGGGAAGGCCCCACAGCTTGGTATTCACC
>DATMYQ010000152.1:0-8947 GCA_035560935.1 Patescibacteria group bacterium
TATTAAGATCAAAAAACAGATGGAAAGAAAGGAGGATAGTGGATGAAAAATCAACCGGTGGATCTTGAGGCAGAAATCGCCGAATTTATTTCCAAACTTAAGTTCGATGATTTACCTGAACCTATTAGGACCGACACGAAATACAGAATATTAGACTGGGTTGGCTGCGCATTGGCAGGTGTTCCCACTAAACCGTCCCGGATTGCGGTTTCCATGGTCAAGAGAAACGGCGGTCAAGAGCAAGCTATGATATTGAGGGAAGGAGTAAAAATTCCTCTGGCTCAGGCGGCATGGGCGAATGGGCTGACGGGGCATGTGGTGGAATTTGATGACGGGCATCGACAGGCGATTGCTCATCCGGGATCTGTCACTGTACCGGTTGCTTTGGCGCTTGCGGAATGCTTTGGCAGATCGGGTAAGGAATTCATTACAGCTATTGTTGCGGGGTATGAGGTTTTAATCAGGCTGGGTATAGCCGTAAATCCGTCGCATTATAAAATTTGGCATACCACAGCGACCTGCGGGACTTTTGCTGCGGCAGCAGTTGCATCAAAGCTCTTGCGCCTTGACGGGATAAAAACACAGATGGCGTTGGGGATCGCCGGGACCATGTCAGCCGGCCTTCAGGAAACGTTTGGCACATACGCGAAACCGCTTAATGTCGGGCACGCCTGTCAGAGTGGTATCCAGGCAGCATTGCTGGCGGAACAGGGTTTTACCGGACCGGAGCATATTATTCAGGGAAAAAAGGGATTTATTGCGGCGACATCTACGGAGCGTGATCTGCTGTCACTGGAACAAATCAGGGATAAAAAGTATGTTTCAGATACGGCGTTTTATAAAATGTATTCTTCCTGCGGGCATACTCACTCACCGCTGGACGCTATATTTGCCATGATGGATGAACATGAAATCAATGTTGAAAAAATAAAAAGCGTCGAAGTTGCAACTTATCTTGTCTCCGTTGAGCTGACCGCTAAGTTGAAAAATAGCAGCGAAGACGAGGCGAAGTTTTCTCTTCCATATTGTATTGCCTGTGCGCTGCTGTTCCATAAAGTGACGTTAAGTGAGTTTGGGGCAGATAAACTACAGGATCAGCAGATTATCGACGTCGCTCAGAAGGTACGGGTCATTGAAGACCCGGAAGCGACGAAAGCATTTCCCCAACGTTTTGCCAGAGTTACCATTACGCTGCAAAACGGACAGATCATCGAAAAACAGGTTGCTGCTGCCAACGATGTTCCTCAATATGATCGAATCGAAGAAAAATTCCTGTCACTGGCTGCACCGGGCGTCGATCATTCAACTGCGTTAAAGGTGAAAGAACTGGTTTTAAACATGGATGAATTAGAGAACATACGCGAACTTCTACAGTATTTGGAATAAACGTTGGCCGTTTGCGGGATTGTCGAAAAATCTTGTGATTTATATAAAACAATAGAGAAGGGCTGGGGTAAAAATGAAAATTACAAGCGTGGATATTATTGATGTGGCGAATGATCTGCAGTCGTCAACAAGCAAATGGCGGCCTGTGGTTGTCAAGATCAACACTGACGCAGGAATTTCCGGCTTTGGCGAAGTGGGTATGGCGTATGGTGTGGGGGCGTCGGCCGGATTGGGTATGGCCAAAGATTTGGCGAAAATCATCATTGGTATGAACCCGATGCAAAATGAAGCCATCTGGGACAAAATGCAAAAGAAAACTTTCTGGGGACAAGGCGGCGGTACGGTGGTATCGGCCGGCATGAGCGCCATTGATATTGCCTTATGGGATATCAAGGGAAAAGCGTTGAATGTACCGGTATATGAGCTGCTGGGCGGAAAATGCCGTGACAATGTCAGAACCTATGCCAGTCAGTTGCAGTTCGGCTGGGGCATGGCGAAACAAAAGTCAATTCTGGTCGAACCGAAAGAATATGCGGATGCGGCACTGAAAGCCGTTGCGGATGGTTATGATGCGATCAAAGTGGATGTAAACGAAATGGACGAATTCGGCAATGTGAAAAAACGCAATCTTTGCGGACCGCTGCCGGCCAAGACGCTGCGCGTCGGGTATGATCGCCTGAAAGCCATGCGTGAGGCAGTGGGCCCGGATGTGGATATTATTGTTGAAGCCCATGCGCTTACCGATACCACCTCGGCCATAAAGTTCGGCAAAATGATTGAAGAACTGGATATCTTCTTTTATGAAGAACCGGTTATGCCGTTAAATCCGAAACAAATGAAAAAGGTCGCGGACAACGTGAACATTCCGATCGCCGCCGGCGAACGGGTCTATACCCGTTGGGGTTTCCGTCCGTTCTTTGAAGATGGGTCGCTCGACGTCATTCAGCCGGACCTCGGTACTTGCGGTGGTTTTACCGAAGGCAAAAAGATTTGTGATATGGCTCATGTTTATGATATGACCTGCCAGGTTCATGTGTGCGGCGGACCGATCATGACGGCGGCTTCTCTGCACCTCGAAGCCGCTATTCCAAACTTTGCGATTCATGAGTTGCACCGGTACGCTTTACTGGAGGCGAATACCAGTACCTGTAAATACAATTATTTGCCGCATAACGGTGTATATGAAATACCGAATCTTCCCGGTATTGGTCAGGAACTGACCGATGAAGCGATTAAAGCGTCTGTCGTTGAAACCGTAAAATAATTAGTCATCCTGCTTGTATTATCTCTACCGGCGAAGTAAAGACAGTCATTCGTTGTTGGAGCCAGTAAACGGTTGATAAGGAGTGTGATACGTTGTGACAAAATTTAATATCACTTATGAAGAAGTTTACAATTGGGTTAAAGAAACTTGCACGCATGTTTCACCCGACAGCCTGATATTGTTGCGCCAGGGGCTAGACCGAGAAACCAGCCCAGGGGCAAAGGCTATGCTGTCATCGATGTTGGAAAATGTGGAGATGGCAGACCAGGAGGACAAACCGGTTTGCCAGTCACCGGGATTTCCCACGGTGTATTTCAGCTATGGCAATACGGAAGGGTTGGACCTGCTCAGTCAGTATGTCCCCAAAGCGATAGTGGAAGCAACCGGTAACGGTTATGCGCGCCCCAGCATTGTTCATTCTCTGACGCGGCAAAACCCGGGGAACAATTCCGGCGATGGTGCTCCTAATATGGAATATTTGTATTCTCCCGGTCAAGAATACATTGAAATGATCATGAGCTTCAAAGGATGCGGCGCGGAACTGGGCAATATTTATAAAACAATGACTACAGCCCAACTTGGCAGTGATTACAAAGGATTAAAAACACTGGTGTACGAAACAGTGATCAACGCTGGTGGCATGCCTTGCCCACCTTCCGCCATTGGCATTGGTATCGGCGGACAGATGGATGTTGCTGCCAAATTGAGCCGGAGGGCCGTCAGTACTCGGGACTGGCGGGATAAAAATCCGGATCCCCTTCTTAACGAATTGGAAGAAGAATTGCTGGAAAACATTAATAAACTGGGGCTTGGGCCGGCCGGTATTGGTGGCAATACCACCTGCCTGGCGGTAAAAATCGGTATGGCGGCAACGCATACGGCCATCTGTCCGGTGGCAATTAATTTTCATTGCTGGGTGGCCAGAAGAATGGGTGTTCGCATCTATCCGGACGGACGGCGTGAATATTTGTTTGCAAAGGGGGAATAGCAGATGGCAACATATGAATTGAACATACCGCTCGAAAATGCAGATGTGGAAAAACTTCATGTCGGCGATACGGTGTATCTCACCGGTACGGTGTTTACATCGCGTGATATGGGACATTTAGAGGTGAAAAAATTATTGCAGGAAGGCGGCGAACTGCCTGTTGATTTTGCCGGGAGCGTTGTGTTCCATGCCGGTCCGGTGTTGAAAAAGAAAGGCAGCGGCTGGGAAATGGTTGTTGTTGGTCCGACGACCAGTATGCGCATGGAACCCTATGCGGAAATGGTCGGGCAGTTGGGAGTCAAGGTGATTGTTGGCAAAGGCGGCATGCGTGACGACAGTCTGAAAGCATTCCAGAAGTATAAACAAGTGTATTTGCAGGCCGCACCGGGATGTGCCGTAAAACTTGCCTCTGCCGTGCGGGAAGTCGGTGGCGGGTACTGGCTGGAAAAAGGAATGCCGGAAGCTTTATGGCTCTTAAAGGTTGAAAAATTTGGACCTTTTGCGATCACCATGGATTCTCATGGAAAAAGCATTTATCAAAACATAAAAGATCAGGCATTCAAAGTGATGGAAAGTTTTTAAAGTCATGCTCAGATGACTGCATTGCCAATAGAAAATTGACTTTGGGAGCCCGCAGCGTATATTTTGCTGTGGGCTTTTTTCAAAAATGCGGTTATTATAGAATGAAACTAAACGATGAGGTGAGCTATGGAAAATTATGATGTGCTTGTTATTGGAAGCGGCGGAGCCGGTATGAGGGCGGCACTGGAAGCTGTGCGCCAGAAAGACCTGCGCGTTGGCTTGATGACTAAAATGTTTCCCACCCGTTCCGCCACCGGCTGTGCCCAGGGCGGGATCAATGGGGTTTTGAAGAATATGGACCCGGATGATTCACTGGAAAAACACATTTTTGACACGGTTAAAGGCAGTGACTATTTGGGAGATCAGGATGCCATCGAATATTTTGTGCGTCAGATGCCGGACGCGATCAGGGAACTGGACTATTTTGGCGTACCTTTTTCACGGGATGCCGAAGGACGGATTGCACAACGCAATTTTGGCGGTGCTTCCTCTCCGCGCACTTGTTTTTCGGCCGATGTCACCGGGCATGTGATATTGCACACTCTCTATGAACAATGCCTGAAACATGGTGTTAAAATACTGACGGAATGGTATTTGCTGCAAATTGTCGTCAAAAACGGAGAACTCAGTGGAGTCGTGGGCTATGACATGAAAAACGGGAGCATTGTTCCCATAACTGCCAAAGCCATCGTTGTGGCCACGGGCGGCGCCGGGCGAATTTACTGGCTCCGGACAACCAATCCCTTTACCTCCACCGGTGACGGCATGGCGGCCTGTCTTGATGCCGGCATTGCGTTAAAAGACCCTGAATTTATTCAATTTCATCCGACCGGTCTGGCGGATACCGGCATTCTGATGTCCGAGGCCTCACGGGGGGAAGGCGGTTATCTGCTGAATAATCAAGGGGAACGGTTCATGTCGCGTTATGCACCGGAAAAGATGGAATTAGCTACCCGTGACTTAGTTTCCCAGGCCATTGAGACCGAAATCAAGGAAGGCCGGGGTTTTGGTCAGGGATTAAGCGCATATGTGCAACTGGATCTAAGACATCTGGGCCGGGAAAAAATATTGGAACGCCTGCCGCAGATCCGTGAGCTGGCGATCACGTTCGAGCAAGTGGACCCGATTGAACAGCCGATCCCTATTCGTCCCAGCTGTCATTACACTATGGGTGGCATCGATGTGGTCGACTACCGCACTTGTGCCACAACCGTTACCGGCGTGTACGCCGCCGGTGAAGCGGCCTGCGTGTCCATACACGGGGCCAATCGTCTGGGTGGCAATTCGCTGGCGGACATTGTGGCCTTCGGTAAATTTGCCGGCAAGGGAGCGGCGGATTGTGCGCGACAAAGAGTGATCGCCGAACCTTCTTGGGTGAACGCGGCCGCCCAAAGTTGGGAAGAACGGTTTTCCCTCGTTACCTGCCGCAAAACAGGTGCAAAAATATCTGATATCAGAGACCGGCTGGCTGAAATTATGTGGAACAACGTCGGTGTTTTTCGCACGGAGACAGAAATGGCTGAGGCGTCAACGACTGTGGATCAGCTGATCCAGGAATACCAGACCGTCCCGGTGCCAAACGCCAATAAAGTATACAATACAACGTTTGTTAACTATATTGAGCTGGGCAGTATGCTGACCGTCGCCAAAGCCGTTGTTCTGGGGGCATTACACCGGCAGGAGAGCCGGGGGAGTCATTGCCGGGCAGACTTTCCCGACCGGGATGACGTTAATTTTCTCAAACATACCCTGATTAGCAAACGAGCAGCCGATTATAACATAGCGTACCGGCCGGTGGTGGTAACTCGCCACCAGCCGGCAGAAAGGAAATATTGATGCGTCAGATCACATATAAAATTGAACGGTTCGACGGAACCCGAAAATTTATCCAGGAGTATTCTTTGGTCCATCAGCCGGGAAAAACTATTCTGTGGGGATTGATTGCCATTAAAGATACAATGGATCCTACACTGGCGTTTACCGCCGCATGCCGCTCGGCTGTTTGCGGCGCTTGTGCCGTCCGGGTGAATGGACAGGCAGTCTTGGCCTGCGAAACTTCGCTTGATACCACGTTGGATCGTTTTGGTGATGTGCTTACGCTGGCGCCACTCCAGAATTTTAGCGTAATCCGCGACCTGGTAGTCGACTGGGAAGAGAAAAGTGAGCGGCTTGCCGCGGTAAAGACGTGGCTGATGCCACAGGACGGGTTTTCTGCACAAACCGGTTGTCGCCAAACGGGTAGCGATTTTAAAAAGATCAATACGCAGGCAGGTTGTATTTTATGTGGCGCCTGTGCTTCCGAGTGTTCCAAACTCACGGCCAATTCGGCCGACTTTCTTGAACCGTTTACCTACTCCAAAGTGTGGAAATTTGTCGCGGATACCCGAGATCAAGCGGCAACTGAACGTATCAAGGGTATACTGGATAAGGGTCTTTGGAAATGTTTGCACTGTGCCGAATGCATAACCAAGTGTCCGAAAGGTTTGGCGCCTGGAGAGGACATCGCCCGCTTACGCCGATTTTCCTTGAGAATGGGACATGATGATAGTTCCGGTGCCCGGCATGCGCTGGCATTTTTGCAAGACATTGCCGAAACCGGACGTCTCAATGAGACCAAGCTGTCGATGCGCAGCATCGGTGTTTGGGGCTCCATAAAGAAATTGCCGCTGGCGCTGCGATTGCTGCGCCGCGGAAAACTGAATCCTTTCCATCTTCCACGTAAGGTGGCAGGGCATGATCAGATTCAGGTTATCCTGAAAGCCGTAAAGGAGAGTGAACAAGCATGAAATATGCCTTCTTTCCCGGTTGTGTCCTCGAAGGAGCCGCCAAGGAAAACTATATTGCCACAACTAAGGTTGCCAATGCTCTCGGAATTGAATTGGTCGAGATTCCCGGCTGGTCTTGCTGCGGTGCCTCTCATGTGCAGGATGTCGATGAATTGGCTATTACTGCTCTTAATGGCCGGAATCTCGCGCTGGCCGAAGCCATGGGCCTGCCGCTCTTAACCGTCTGCAATACCTGTACGCTGATGTTGCGCAAAGCCAAAGCACAGCTGGATAACGGTCAGAAAGAGAAAGTAAATCAGATTTTAGCCAAAGCTAATCTCCATTATGCCGGTAACAGCGAGGTTACTCACCTGCTATGGGTGATTGCCGGGGATTATGGATTGGAAAAATTAAAGAAACTGGTCAGACGTCCGCTTACCGGACTCAAAGTAGCCGGTTATTACGGCTGTCATCTGCTTCGCCCGCCGGCGATCATGGATTTTGAAGATTACGCCAATCCTCAGTCACTGGAAAATTTAATCGTCACTCTGGGGGCTGAGCCCGTCGATTTTTCGGCTAAGCTGCAGTGTTGCGGTTTTCATGCCACTTATCCGGCGGAAAACGATGTGATCCGTATTACCGGGCGGACCAATCAAAGTGCCGCGCAAGCGGGAGCGGACTGTATTGTCACGCCCTGTCCTCTTTGCCAGATATCATTGGATATCAACCAGCAGGAAGGGTTGCGGGCTGTAGAGGGGAGCCGGGAATTGCCGGTATTGCATCTGGCTCAGCTTATTGGCCTGGCGCTTGGTTTTTCTGTTGACGACTTAGGCATAAATATGTTGGTTTCCGGGCGGGAGCAGTTTGCCGCACGCTTATCATGAGGGAACAAAACCCATAAAAGGAAGGCGTATTCTTATGAAAAAAAAAGTGCTGATTACGGCTTTGTCTTTCCGGCGGTCGCCAGAGGGGCTGGCTTTATTGCGGGATAACGGACTGGATGTTGTTTTAAGTCCACAGGAGCGACCGCTAAAAGAAGCAGAACTGCTTGCACAACTGGCTGGAATTTCGGCGATTGTTGCCGGTAATGACATGATTACGGAAAAAGTAATCGCTGCCGGTGTGCCTGAGCTCAAAGTGATCGCCAGAAGCGGCGTGGGGTACAACACAATTGATGTGGCGGCGGCGCAACGGCATGGCGTGCTGGTTACCAATACTCCTGGCGCCAATAGCCGCTCGGTGGCGGAATTGACGCTGGGGCTGATGATTTCCCTGGCAAGAAATATCCCGCAGGCGAATGATGAAATGCACAGTGGCGGTTGGGTAAACCGCGTGGGGATGGAACTGGGAGGAAAAACACTGGGTATTGTCGGTACTGGCAACATCGGCGGTGAAGTGCTGAAAAGGGCCAGCGCCTTTGGCATGGAATTGATCGCGTTTGACACGTGGAGACGGCGTGATCTGATAGAAAGCTTCGGCGATATCTATAGACCGTTGGACGAAGTATTCTCCCGGGCGGATTTTTTGTCTTTGCATGTCCCGGCGATTCCTGAAACGATCGGGATGGTTAACAAAACCATGCTAAGACGGATGAAACCTTCGGCGTATCTCATTAACACGTCCCGCGGCGAGTTGATTACCGAAGAGGATTTGGCGGAAGCATTGAAAGCCAAACTCATAAGCGGCGCGGCGCTGGATGCTTTTACCGCGGAGCCTCTGCCGCCGGATAGCAGTCTGCGTAATTTAAACAATGTGATCCTTACTCCGCATATTGGGGCCAGTACCGGGGAGTCGGCCAAGCGGGCTAGTATAATGGCCGCTGAAGAAGTGATCAGGGTTTTATCCGGCGCCGTAGCCTACTTTCCCGTTCCATTGCCGTAGCAATAGCGTGGACAATGCGGGCGGGTGAATAGTTTACCTGACAGTACCTGGTTGCTGGTCAAATGTTGAATAACCAAAACT
>DATMYQ010000153.1:0-2534 GCA_035560935.1 Patescibacteria group bacterium
GGATATGAGTAAGCAACAACACATTTTGATGGTTTTGACCAGCTGTGACCGTATCGACGCCCGCCATCCCACGGGACTTTGGCTGGAGGAATTCGCCGTTCCTTATAATGAATTTCTGAAAACTGGCTTTAAGGTCACGATTGCCAGCCCGTTAGGCGGAGAAATTCCGATCGATTCCCGCAGTATTGCCGGAGGAATTCCGGGAATCTGGCAATCGGCGGTTACGGCGCTGAAAAACAGTGTCAAATTATCTTCTGTGAACGCAGGAGAGCTTGATGCGGTGGTGCTGCCGGGAGGACACGGCCCGATGGTCGATTTGGCGACCGATGCTGTATTGGCGGCATTATTACAGCAAATGGCGCAGCAGGACAAAATAATTGCCGCGGTCTGCCACGGACCGGCCGGATTGGTAACGGCAACACGGGGGGATGGCCGCCCGCTGGTAGCGGGCAAAAAAGTGACCGGATTCAGCAATGCAGAGGAAAGGGCCGGCCAATTAGACAGCGTGGTACCTTTTTTACTGGAAGACCGTTTGACGGAATTGGGCGCTGAATATTCCAGCGCGGCTCTCTGGACGGAATATGTGGTGCGGGATGGTAAGCTCATCACCGGCCAAAATCCCAAATCCAGTGAAGCCTTTGCCCGGACGATCATTGCGGCTCTGACGGAATGAGCAACAAGTAAAATAGTCCTGGCAATAAAATAAAACGGCAGCATGCTTTTTTAGGCCCTAGAAGCCGGAAAAACATGCTGCCGTTTTATTTTGGAAGTTGCTGGGCTGAGCAGGTCTGATGGGCAATCTGATTGCGTCCGTGATTTTTGGCGGAATACAGCCCCTGATCTCCGCAATGCTGCAGGGTTTCAAAACTGATTAGGGCAAGCTCTGGGCCCGTTGCGGAAGTGATGCCGATGCTTAACGTGTAATTGACGGTTCCGGCGGGGGTGGAAACGGAATGAGGCTGCGCGAGAATGCGTTCCGCCGCTGTTTGCGCTTCGGCGGGACCGGTTTCCGGGAGCAGGACGCCGAATTCATCGCCTCCCAGCCGGACGGGAATATCGGCCGCTCGCAGCGTGTCGGACAGCAGGCCGCTGAAACGGCGGAGGACGGCATCGCCGGTATCGTGTCCGAATTGGTCGTTGATGGTTTTGAAGTGATCAATGTCAATGACCATATAGGTAATGTCCCGGTTCGCCTGCCGGCAGTACCGGAATTGTTTTTCGGCTCTGGCGAAAAAGGCCCGGCGGTTGGGGAGCCCGGTCAGATAATCGGTTCGCGATTCCCGGAACAGCACCCGGTCGAGGTTTTCCCGGGAAATCAGCAAAAAACCAATGCCGCAAGTCAGAGTGAACAGGAAGGCAACCAGAAACGTCATCGTCTGGACGTTGGATTGAGTCCAAAGATAGAATGTGGAATTGTAGTCCAGGGAAACGTACATTCGCAGGAGGATAACCGACGAGAAGCTCACAATCATGTAGCCGAGTGTCCGGCAGATTCGGGAAATGTCCGGAGTAATAATGAGTTTTACGCCTGCCGGAATATAGATGGCGCAGACAATGGCGGACGCGGCAAAAATCCGGAGGTTGGAGAAGGATTGATACTGCCAAAAGAAAAAGAATGCCCCCGACGTGATGACAGCAGCATAATACAGCTGCCATAGTTTGAGGTTGCTGCGGGCAAAGGACAGTAACACAAGGCATTCGCAGGCAAAACCGGCGAATAATAAGCCGCTGGCTACCGCTACTGAGATGAGATCCGGCAACAGGCCGCGGAGCATTAAGCCTAACCAGGCGGCGGCCAGAGTGATGCGGGAAAGCAGCCAGAGTCTGTCGACAGCGGAAGTGGTTTCCGAGCCGCGGAAGTATTGCAGATACAGGAGCGACAGTAGTGCGTTGGTGATAAAGAGTAAAAGCACAATGGTCCAGATGTCAAGCGCAAAAGACGGCAGCAATGGCTTAAACCCCCTGTTATGATCCGATTCTGGTAAGTAGCTGTGAAAAGCCGGCAGGGTTATAGATTGATGTCAATAATGGCCGACACACCAACTCCCTGTACCCGGGAAAAACTGAGCGGATTTTTGCTGTCAATGGGGATCAGACCTTTGACCCGCAGACCGCTAAAATCCCCTTCCAGTTGTAAGACCGCCTGGGTCCGGTCCACCAGTTCCTGACTGCCGGTTACCTGAGCCGCGCCCACATGTCCCTGGGACCCGGCGGAAACGATGGGCACCACTTTGGTGGCGAAGCTGGTACCCGCGTTGCTTTTGACCATGAGGCCGTTGATGAAATTATTCAAGGGACCGGCCAGACGGTCAACCACAAAACCGACGCCGCCTACTTTAAGCAGATCGCCGATTCCTATGGCCTGAACTGCCGCCGGTACGGCGGAAAAACTGACCATTCCGGCTATGAGTATAATCAGCAGTGATTTTTTGCATTGTGTGAAGCGTTGCATATGCATAACCTCCTGGTGTCTGATTTACAGCAGGATTTGAGCGTCCGGCTGCTTTTTTATTGTACCACGACTGTTCTTGTGC
>DATMYQ010000154.1:0-5282 GCA_035560935.1 Patescibacteria group bacterium
TTACAAATCATTCCCCTGCTAATTATCGTTACTATTCTGGCTTTTGCCTTAAGTAATATGTCCTCTGGAGATGTGGCGGCGATCACGCTGCGCAGCCAGGGCCTGGAAGTAACGGAAAAAAATATTGTTGCCGTGCGGGAAGAGTTGGGGCTGAATGCGCCGCTTGCTGTCCAGTATGTGAACTGGCTGAAGAAAGCAGTGAATTTGGATTTTGGCATTTCCTTTCAAACGAACAAACCCGTTGCCGATGAAATATTATCAAGATATCCCGCAACTTTTAAATTAGCCGTAGCAGCAATGTTGATTTCCATTCTGCTGGCGATACCCATAGCTCTTATTTCAGTCCGCTATAAAGACTCGCTGATTGATCATTTTTTTCGAATGGTATCCACGGCAGGCGCTACCATTCCGGATTTTTGGCTGGGACTGATGTTGCTATATGTTTTTGCGGTTCAATTGAAAGTTTTTCCGGTTGTTTCCGGTAGCAAACTGCAAAATATATTGTTACCGGCCTTTACGCTCAGTGTTCATTTTGCTGCGATCTATATCAGGATTTTGCGAAGCAATCTAATCGAAATATCTGGCTGTGACTATATGCGCGCGGCCAGAGCGCGAGGCCTTAGTAAAAATGCTGTTTTGCTAAAGCATGGCTTGAAAAATGCAGTGCTTCCCTGTATCACGCTGATCGGTGTGGACTTTGGTAAGCTCTTAGCGGGTCAGTTCGCTTGCGAAACCATTTTTTCCTGGAACGGAATCGGAAAATTTGCCGTTGACAGTATAAATCTTAAGGATTTACCCGTTATTCAGGGCTATATCGTCATTGTTGCTGTCACGTACATTGTTATTAATCTTTTGCTTGATATTTTATATCTCTATATCGATCCGAAAATACAAATGGAATAAACTTAGTTGATGTAGAAAGGAATGGTCATCATTTTTAAAAGCAGTCTACTGGTTAAACTTAAAAAGAAGAAATCGGCGGTAGTCGGATTCGTTATTATCATCGCTTTTGTATTGGCCGGCATCTTTGCGCCGGTTATTTCACCGCACGACCCCTATGCAGTTGATATTACTCAAAAGCTGCTCAAGCCATGCGGCGAATTCCCGCTGGGAACCGATCAGCTTGGCCGCTGTATATTGTCACGCCTGATCTATGGCATCAGGACCAGTCTAACCACCGCAATTTTGGCTACCGTTTTGATGTTGGCGATTGGTGTGCCTCTCGGCATTATAGCGGGCTATGTGGGTGGCTGGATTGATAATGTCATCATGCGCTTGGCCGATATGGCGTCAACCTTTCCGTCAAGCCTGCTTGCGTTAACGATTGTCGGTGTGCTGGGACCAAGTATCGTTAATATTATGATCGTGTTTATTGTACTTTGGTGGGCGCCTTTTGCTCGAATTACCCGAAGTATGGTCATAAAGCTTAAGGAAAAAGAGTTTGTCATGGCGGCTATTGCAGCCGGCAGCAGTCAGACCGCAATCATTTTACGTCATATCACCTTGAATGCGATTTCACCAATTATTGTTTTAGCGACGTTAAGAATTGCCGCCGTGATCATCCACGTTGCCGGTTTTTCTTTTATCGGGCTTGGTTCGCAACCGCCTATTGCCGACTGGGGTGTTATGCTGAGCGACAGCAGGCAATATTTAATTTCCCAACCGTTGATGCTGCTTTGGCCGGGGGTGACCATTATGCTGGTGGTATTTGCCTTCAATATATTAGGAGAAGGACTGAATGCTGTCCTCGCACCCGCTTCCGGTTATGCATTGGCGGTAAAGGAAGGGGACGAGCCACATGACTGATCAACCGGTTCTGTCAATAAAAAATCTTAAAACTTACTTCTACTTGGAAGATCGGGTGATAAAAGCCGTAGACGGGGTTAGCCTTGACGTATATAGAGGTAGAATAACCGCGATTATTGGCGGCTCCGGCAGCGGCAAGTCGGTTCTTTCGTTATCCATCCTTAAATTGATCGATAATCCGGGAAAAATTATTGACGGAGAAATATGTCTTGACGGGGTTAACATCAGGACTTTGCGGGAAAAACAACTGTTGCAAATACGGGGTAATGAAATATCAATGATATTTCAAGAACCGACCAGTTCCCTGAACCCGGTATTAAAGGTAAAAAGTCATCTTTTCGAGGTAATCCATACTCACCGGCGCGCGATAAGCAATCAAGCGGCAATAAATAAGTTTCGCGAGGTATTAGTGCGTGTCGGCTTAAAAAATACCGATCAAATTCTGGAAAGCTACCCGTTTGAGCTTAGCGGCGGGATGTGCCAACGTGTGATGGTGGCAATGGGACTGCTGGCTCAGTCTCAAATCCTGATTGCTGACGAACCGACTTCGTCGCTGGATTTAACAACTCAAGCCGCCATATTGGAAGAACTGATGCATCTCAAAAATGAAGGCATGGCCATCATTTTAATAACCCATGATCTGGGAGTTGTTGCGCAAATGGCGGATGATGTTTATGTGTTAAAAGACGGCAAGATCGTCGACAGCGGTACCGTTTATGATGTATTCGCATCGCCGGGGCATGAGTACACAAAATCGCTGCTGGCGGCAATTTTTTAATGATGAAAATGGGTGGAAATATGAATTTACTTGAAATTAACAACCTTTATAAATGCTATGACCACAAAGAAAAGCCCAAAGTATATGCGGTGTATAATACCAATTTAACCATAAAAAGAGGGGAAATCTTGGGTCTTGTTGGCGAGTCGGGTTGTGGTAAAAGCACTTTGGGGAGATTGTTGTTAAAGCTGGAGCAACCATCCCACGGGAGAATTATCTTTAATCAGCAGGATATAACGGATTATTCTTTTAATCAAATGCGTAAGATCAGAAGCAGCATGCAAATGGTTTTCCAAGGCAACGCCAACGCATTTAATCCGCATTTTACCGTCGAACAAATCATCGCTGAGCCGCTCAATAATTATAATTCTGAAAGCAAAGAGCAGAAAAGAGAAAAAATCATTGCGATGCTGGAGAGAGTCGGACTTGACCAAACGTACCTGACCCGGTACGGTCACGAAATGTCCGGTGGACAAAGACAAAGAGTCGGTATCGCCCGCGCTTTGATTTTGCATCCGGAATTTGTCGTATGCGATGAAGCTGTTTCCAGCATTGATTATGCAATGAAAAAACAAATTCTCACCCTGCTAACCGATCTAAAACAGCAGTTTGGTCTTACCTATTTATTTATTTCTCACGACATCGCCGCCGTCAACAAGCTATGCGATCGGGTTGTGGTCATGTACCTGGGTAATATTGTCGAGATTATTCCCAATATCAACGAAAATATACAGCATCCCTACACGACAGTTTTGTTGGCAGCAACCCTGATTCCCGACCCCAAGAAAAGAGAGAAAAACAGGGTGCTGTTTAAAGATTCAGAAGAGTTGAAAATACCGGAGAGAGGATGTGTTTTTCAAAATCGCTGTCTTTATACTCAAGAAGTTTGTCAAACTGAGGCGCCAGCCTTAGTGGCAAAAAGTCAGGAACATTTTGTTGCCTGTCATCTTTCGTCGTTGTCATTAAATTTTGCTGAGGAGAGAAGAAAATGAGAAAAAAAACGTTTGCAACCCTTATTGCCTGTTTACTTTGTAGCTGCTTACTGTTTTCCGGCTGCGGTAAAAACGATTCCGCTGAGACCAATAAACCCAAAGACGCTAAAGCAAAGGAAATTGTCGTAGCCATCTATCGTGACGGCGCCTTTGGTGAATTGGATGCTGCCAGCTACAACGGGCCACACTTTTTGTATAAAATGCTTTATGATGGGTTTGTCGAAGATGGCGGCAACGGAAAAATCCTTCCGCAGCTCGCTACTGGCTGGGAAATTTCACCGGATGGAAAAACCTATACGTTTAAGCTGCGACAAGGAGTGAAGTTCTCTGACGGCACTGACTTTAACGCGGCGGCGGTGCTCTTTAACCTGAAAAGATGGGTCAATAATGATCGTCATGCGATCCTTACGGCGACTAATGTGGAAAGTATGGAAGCAATCGATGAGTATACCGTTAAAATCGTGTATAAAAATGGCGCCTATCCGATTTTGACGGAGTTGACATACCCGCGCCCGGTACGATTCTTAAGCCCGACCTCCATCAGCAAAGCGGAAGGCAATGATAAAGGGAAATTTATCAAGCCCATCGGCACCGGCCCCTGGATGGTCGAATCTTATACTAAAGACCAGGAATTCACCCTTGTTCCCAACCCCTATTATTGGGGTGAGAAACCTAAAGTAGGAAAAATAACCTTCAAAGTCATTGCTGACGCGCAAGCGCGATCCTTAGCCCTGCAAAGCGGTGAAGTGGATATTCTCGGCGGTGATCTGATCGCTAAAATTCCCATCGAGAGTCTCATTGAAATGAAAAAAGCAGGAAAATTTAGTATACATACCAAAGGAACCATGTGCTCATACTTTATTGCCTTCAATCAAAATGTCGAGGCTTTTCAAGATAAAAATGTCCGCTTGGCGATGAACTATGCGATCAATAAACCCGGTATCGCCACAAACCTATTTGATAATATTGGGGCCGGAGCCAATGGTTTATATCAAACGGGTGTTCCTTATACTACCAGTGCAAACAATTACGGATTTGCCAATAATAAGGAGAAGGCTAAGCAATTACTGGAAGCTGCCGGGTATACCGCCATCAATGGTGAGAGCATTCGCAGTAAGAACGGGAAAAAACTGGAGTTTAACTTTGTCTTATCGACGGGAGAATTTCCGGAGTGGAAGCAAATGGCAGAGTTTGTTCAGGCGGAATTTTCCGCCGTAGGTATCAAAGTTAATCTAAAGATTTTGGACAAAAATGGTTACGAAGACGTGACCATGAATAGCAAAGCCTTTGATATTGCGCTGATGAGAACCTCATCAGACTCCTGGGTACCACACGGCTCATCGCTTGAAATGTTCTCCATCCTTGCTACCAGTAAAGCCGCTAAAGTCTGGTATGATCAAGCGCTGTACAACGATATTGTAAAAACGCTATATACTCTGGATAAGGTAGAACGGCAACAGAATTATGACAAGGTATTTACGTTTATTAGTGAAGAAGCGCTTACCATTCCCATCTACTACCCTATCACTTCCTTCGCGGTGAATGCGGATAAAATAAAAGGATTTGAAATTGGCGTTAATAATTACGCGCCAATCGAATGGCAAAAGCTTGACGTGAAATGATTATCATAGTATCATAAATCGTAATGAGGTTATGAAAACCCTGGACGATTGCTATATATCATTTGCTTCTGCGATAGATACACC
>DATMYQ010000155.1:0-2069 GCA_035560935.1 Patescibacteria group bacterium
TTTATTGTTTATTATGAAAGCCGTTGATCCTTATTTGGCACCGGCATTTTTCAACACTTTGATCATTTCCGCGTTGTTGTTTTGCATCGCAAGGCCCAGTGCCGTCATGTTTGCCTTGCCTTTTTTATTGACATCGGCTCCTTTGGACAAGAGTTCTTTGACGATTTCCACATTGTCATTGGTAGTGGCCAGCATCAGCGGCGTCATCCCGGTATTCACATCCGGCGCATTGATGTCTATTTTTTTACTCAGTAATATTTTCACCACTTCCAGGTCCTTCGCGCCCGCCGCCGCCATCAGCGGCGTCAGACCCACACCGTTGGTAATGAAGCGCGTATTCAGGTCCGCCCCTTTTTCCAACAGGTATTTTACCATTTCCTGTTTGGGGGTTCCGTCTTTTTCGCCAAAAATCGCCGCCATCAACGGCGTCATACCGTCTTTATCCTTTTCGTTGACGTTGCCCCCTTTTTCCACCAGTAGTTTGGCGATCTCCAGATTGCCCGCCGCAGCCGCTGTTAACAGTGGCGTTCCTTCCGCCGTCACCGAATTCGGGTTCATGCCGGCTTCCAAAAATAATTTAACCGCTTTGACGTCATTTTTTTCGATTACATTGATAAAGCTTTGTTCACTATATTGCACATTCATTTGCGACAGGTCTTTTTTTGCGTCCTCCGGCCCCCGGCTGCAGCCGGAAACCAATACCGCCAAAGCCAATAGGGTAACAACAAGTAATTTATTTACCATCATTTGCAGACTCTCCCTTTCATCGTTAGAATTTTTGTATCTCATCTCGACTGCTTATTCTTTGTTGATTGGCGGTAGTCCCGGCGGCAAGGATTGTACCGGCCGGGAACTGTCCCAGGCCATAAAGAAAATCGGCAGACAAAAAACCAGCGCGCCTAAACCATTCAGCCAAAAATTTTTACCCAGTTGGCGGGCCAGGCTGCCATAAACATACACCACCACCGCCAAATTGAGCAGGGGTACAAACAACCCCAATAGCCACCAAGGAGATACCCGGGCGCATCTACAAATCAATATAATGCCATATATCGGGATAAAATACTGCCACATAACTCCCACCTGAAATTTTTCACCCACTTTGCCCGACGCATAAGCAACCGCCAAATAGCTTACTATCAAAAAAACTGTATCCATGATAACCTCCTTACACTTTTCAACTGCCATGCCCGCTTGCACCGATCTTCGGCTGCGCTGCAAGATTCAATTTCAACTCTTCCGAATTATAGCACGCACTTCACCCGGGCAACACTATCCGAAAGTATACTTTTGTAAAATCCGGACTACTTCGCAACCAGTTCCAGTATTTCACTGATGGCCAAAGATATCCCGCCGGGCCAGCAAACTGACTTTCCGTCAGTTTTCGCCGCACAGAAGACGTGCCGGTCGCGCAGTTCGGAAAATCGGGCGGTATGCAGTTTCTGTTCCATGTCCAACGACACCGAATGATTATTGTCGAATTTGATAGTGACCTGATAGTCATCTCCCAGGATGATCTTCGTGATTCGCCCCACGCACGCACCTCGTTTCGTTACCGCAAACATTTCCCTCTATATAGAATAAAACAAATATACTTTCGGCAACACTATCCGAAAGTATATTTGTTTTATCACAGTACATTTAATTGGCTTTTTGCTCGATGACCAGCCGTGCCAACGCCGTCCGGCTGTTGATCTCCAGTTTCAGATAGATGCTTTGCAGGGCTTTTTTTACGGTGACTTCCGCCAAGTGCAGCGTTTCGGCAATCACCCGGTTGGATAAACCTGTCGCCACCAGCTCCGCAATAGTCCATTCCCGGGGCGATAACGGCAGGCTGCGGCCACCGCCGCTGGCCCGTGCCAACACAGTTTCCCGGGTTTTCGCCCCCACCGCCAGAAGTTCCAGTATCTGCCCGGCAAATTCCGGATAGATATTCTGCGCTTTTAATTCTGCCATCGGCGCGGCGATGTGGTCACCGTTCTCCACAAACGGCAACAGCACGTGATCCGGTGCCGCCAGCGCCACGGCTTTTTGCAACGTTGTCCGGGCGTGGTCGCTCCGTCCCAGTT
>DATMYQ010000156.1:0-7751 GCA_035560935.1 Patescibacteria group bacterium
GAGAGGGAACGTATGAGTGAGTTACTATTGGCCCGCTGGCAGTTCGGGATCACGTCCACCTACCATTTCCTGTTTGTGCCGCTGACGCTGGGGTTGTCGGTATTGGTGGCGGTGATGGAACTGATGTATGTCCGAACCGGCAATGAACTGTACAAACGGCAGACCAAATTTTGGGGCAAGCTTTTCCTGATCAATTTTTCTATGGGTTTGGTTACCGGTATTGTCCAGGAGTTTCATTTTGGCATGAACTGGTCGGAATATTCCCGGTTTATGGGGGATATTTTCGGGGCGCCGCTGGCGCTGGAGGCTTTGACGGCTTTTTACCTGGAATCGGTGTTTCTGGGACTGTGGATTTTTGGCTGGGAGCGGTTGTCCAAGACGATGCACGCCATTTGCATTTGGGTGGTGGCTTTTGCCAGTAATCTTTCGGCTTTCTGGATTTTGACGGCGAATTCCTTCATGCAGGCTCCCGTCGGTTACGCGTTGCGGAACGGCCGGGCGGAAATGACCGATATCTGGGCACTGATTACGAATCCTTATGTATTCTATCAGTTTCCGCACGTGCTGCTGTCGGGGCTGGTCACCGGCGGTGTGTTTGTGACCGCGATCAGCGCCTATCATTTGTTGAAAAAAACGCATCAGGATTTTTTCCGTACTTCTTTTCGTCTGGGGCTGACCTGTACGGTGCTCAGTCTGTTTTTGCTGCTGGGTAGCGGCCATTTGCAGACCCAGCATATGGCCAAAGCGCAGCCGATGAAACTGGCAGCGGCGGAAGCCCTGTGGGAAAGCGCCGATCCGGCACCGTTCGCTTTGGCGGCGGCGATTGATGAAAAAAACAAAACGAATTCTTTTGAAATCAAGATTCCGGGAATGCTGACGCTACTGGCCCATGACTCCCTGAAGGGTGAAGTCAAAGGCATCCGCAATATCGAACAAGAGTATATTGCCAAGTATGGACCGGGTAATTACATTCCGCCGGTGACGCCGGTATTCTGGGCGTTCCGGACGATGGTGGCGGCGGGCAGTCTGTTGCTGGGTATTATGCTGTTGGCGGCGTTTTTACACTGGCGAGGCCGGTTGGATTCCCAGCCGCTGGTATTGCGGGCGGTACTGTGGTGTTTGCCGTTGCCCTATATCGCCAACTCCGCCGGCTGGTTTGTGACTGAGGCCGGCCGGCAGCCTTGGATTGTGTTCGGGCTGCAGCGGGTGGATCAGGGCGTTTCCCAGGTAGTGGGCACCGGCAGTCTCTGGATTTCACTGATCGGGTTCACCTTGGTTTATGCTTTACTGGCCACGGCCGCGGTCTATCTACTGAAAAAATTCATTATGCAAGGCCCGGTGGAAACGGTGGAAGCGGCAGCCGACAATAAGGGAGGTGCCACGTTATGGAACTGAGTATCGTCTGGTTTGTGTTGTTGACGGTGTTGTTTATTGGCTTCTTCTTTCTGGAAGGCTTTGACTATGGCGTGGGAACGCTGTTGCCCTTTCTGGGGAAAACCGATACGGAGCGCCGGGTGCTGATCAACAGCATCGGTCCCGTATGGGATGGCAATGAAGTTTGGATGATTACTGCCGGTGGCGCGATGTTTGCGGCGTTTCCCCATGTGTACGCCACCTTGTTCAGCGGCTTTTATCTGGCGTTGTTCTTAATGCTGATGGCACTGATTGGCCGGGGTGTGGCCTTTGAGTTCCGCAGCAAGGATGAAAATCCGGCCTGGCGGAATCTGTGGGACCGGCTGATTTTTATCGGCAGTGTGGTGCCGGCGCTGCTCTGGGGCGTGGCGGTTACTAATTTGATCAAAGGTACGCCGATTGACGCCAAGATGCAGTTTGTGGGCAATTTCTTTGATTTGCTCAGCCCGTATACTTTGGTGGGCGGCGTGGCGTTTTTGCTGGTATTCATTTTCCACGGCGCGTTGTATCTGACGCTGAAAGTCGAGGGCGAGCTGGCGGAACGGGCCCGCCAGGCGGCAATACGGGTAGGGCCGCTCACGGCGGTGGCTTGTCTGGCGCTGGTGGCGATGACCTACGGCTACACGGACCTGTTCACAAAAACCGGCGCCGGAATCTGTCTGTGGGCGGCGGTGGTCGCGTTTGTGACTGCTTACGGACTGACCTGGATAAAGCGTTGCGGCTGGGCGTTTCTGGCCAGCGCGCTGACGGTGGCTCTGACCACGGTGGCGTTCTTTTGGGGACTGTTCCCCCGGCTGATGGTTTCCAGCCTGAATCCGGCCTGGAGTCTTACGGTGCATAATGCGTCGTCCAGTCCGTACACATTGCAGATCATGACGGTGGCGGCGCTGCTGCTGGTGCCGGTGGTATTGGTGTATCAGGGTTGGG
Organism: Patescibacteria group bacterium; assembly: GCA_035560935.1. GTDB lineage: Bacteria > Bacillota > Negativicutes > Sporomusales > Sporomusaceae > DATMYQ01. The sequence continues at coordinate 2,341 of DATMYQ010000156.1, forward strand.
TGTACTGGATATTCCGGCAACGGGTCAGCGCTAAGCAACTGGAGTATTGATCTAAAAACCGGCAAACTTCTTTTGACCGACAATTTTCTGTGATATAAGGGAGAAAGGCGGGAGGTCCGGCTATGGGACTAAAAGATGACGACAAGGAATATCTGAAACAACTGGCCTGGATTTATCCCGCTGATTTCATTGCGGAAGTGGGCCGTATGGCCGAACAGGTGATTATTGACCAGCTGTCCAAGGGCGAACGGCAGCATATCCGGGATATTATCCGGGATATGTTTGCCCGCAGCCAGGGAGAAGAAAGTGACACGGAATGGGTTGATCCGGCGACGGCCCGGGCGGCCGCCGAAGCTGCCCGGCAATGGCAGGAAACGGTAAGAAACTGGCTGCAGGAAGGGAAAAGCTCTTTTGTGGCCGGTCTGGGGCCGGAAGTGGTGACGCCGCTGCTGGCGATAGCGTCTGGAGAAGACCGGGAAATGGCGGGAGAAGCAGAGACGGTGTTGGCCAGCTTAAACGATGCCGGCGCCATTGATGCCTTTTGCTCCGCTTGGGGCGATTCCCGGTCGGCGGTGCTGACTGATATTCTGCTGCGGCGCGGCTACCTGGCTTCCCGGGAGCCGCGTTTGCGTCTGTTGACACTGTTGAAGACGGGAGCCCCAAAGGAGCAGTATGTCTGGGAACCGGCCACGGTGGATGCCTTGGTCGCTTTTCTGGATGACCCGGATCCGGAGGTGGCGGCACGGGCCTGCGGGCTGCTGCAGTCTTTGCCGGGAGGTACCATGACAGACGCGCTGTGCGACCTGGCGCTGGCCCAGCCCGGAGGAACAGTGGAAGAACTGGCGCTGGGTGCCGGCTATGCACCGCGGGACGAAGAAAGGGCGGCGCTGTTTTACTGTCTGACGCGACAGTGGGAAAAATATAAAGAACTGGATTTGCCACCGGCGGGTTTGCTGTTACGCCGGGGTTATGCTGCAGCCGATGAAGCGCTGCAGCGGCGAGTGCTGACGACATTGCGCAGCGAGGGGTATTTTCGTCTGCTATTGAATTTGCTGCTGGCCGGCGAAGGGATGAACTGCCGTCAGCTGACCGAAGAAGACTGGGCGGCGGTGACGGCGGCTTTATTGGCGGAACAAGACTGGCCGGAAGTTTGGCGGTTATTGACCAAAGCACCGGTGTTTTGGTCGGCCCGGTTATGGAACGAACTGAGAGATTCCGGCTGGACTCCGTCGAATAAGGTGTTTTGGCAAAGGTTGCAACGATTGGATTCGCTGCCGCGAGAACTGTTCGTACCGGACGGGCGTAACCTGACCTGTCTGAAAGCCGATGATGGCGATGGCCGGTTCACCTGTCTGGCGTTTCATCCTCAACGCCAGTTACTGGTGGCGGGTGATGCGGACGGTCGGGTGTTTTTCTGGCGACAGGATACCGAATGGCCCTGGAGGATGGTGAACATGCATCATGACGCGGTGACCAGCCTGACCTTTTCACCGGATGGCCGCCGACTGGCCACGGCAGGCCGGGAAGGGCGGGTGCTGTTGTGGGATTTTCCCAGCCTGTCCTGGCAGGAAACTGTGAAAGGGCAAAAATGTCTCACGGAAGGGATCATTCTGGGGAACGACGGCAGTATCCGCGCTTTGTCCCGGGAAAAGTCAGCGCCTTTGCGGCTGTGGGACTGGGATGGGCGCGGCGTGACCAACCGGGGAATTTTTTCTCCGGGCCTGTTTCCCTGCTTGGCGGTGCATCCTGATCGGGAATATCTGGTCAGTGGTGGTGTGAAGGGGGCCATCTCGCTGTGTGCCGCCAGTGGCCGGGTTTTGAGTCGCTGGCAGGCACATTCGGGACCGGTACGGCAACTGGCGATCAGCGGCAATGGCCGGGTGCTGGCCACGATGGCCGAGGATGGCGAACTGATTTGCTGGCTGCTGCCGGAAGGACGGCTGCTCTGGTGCTCACCGGAGCCGGTTACCGGCGCGCTACTGGCACTGAGTTACGCCGGAGATACGGTAGCGTTGGCAGCGGGTGCTCAGGTGCAACTAATGCAGGTGTTCTGGAGCAAACCGCTGGCGGTTGCCACTCACGCTGACTGGCGCTATGCGACTGAACAACGGGAGCCGGTAGCGATGGAGGGGCAGGAGTTCTTGCGGGAACTACTGCAGGAAAAATTTCAGTACGATTTCTGTTTGTAGTAAGGGACAAGGAGGGATGGAGATGGTGACACCGGGACGTTTGACGCTGGATTTTGGCGATAACATTACTGTGGCAGCTTATTGGTGCTTTCAGGAGAATCGGTCCCGGCCATTGCTGCTGCCGGGCCTTTCCCGACCCGGCGGCTCCGGAATTCCTTCCCGTATTTTTTATCCGGCGAACGGATCACCACAGGCTGGACAGCAAGCGGTGCCCATGTCAGGTACGGCTTTGTTTGAACGGCTGCTGACGGAGGTGCTGACCGGCAAGCGGGAATACCGCTGCCTGGAAGGGGAAGAAGGCTCAGGCTGCCGACTGGCCCGGCGCGAAGCGGCTGTCGACTTTTTATCGATAGTAGTGGAGGCTGCCGCTGCGGCGATGGGTTTAACGCCACCGGAATTGCCGGGCACGGTTTTTCTTGCGCCGGCTGCGGCGATGGAAACGGTGACTGCCTGGGATAATTACCGCGAATTTATCGCGGCACTGGCGAAACGGATTCGCTTGCGCCGCTGGCAGCTGGCGGAAACTCCCTGGGCGGCGGCCTGGGGTGGTGGTCTGGAGTTGCGGCCAGCGGGTGCGTATTGGGTAGTACGGGTGGAAGAGGATTCCTGGGAAGCTGTAGTAGTGCGGGTGGCGGACCGATTGCCCGACGATGATCAGGAACGGCGTCTGCGCCTGCTGGCCCGGACTGTGACGGAGTGTGCTCCCGTGGCCGGGGCGGACGCGGACGCTTCCCGTGATTTTTATCTCCAGGGCGAGACGGCGCTGCACCAGGTGCGTAACCGGTTGCGGGAGCTGGGCCTGCATGAAGCGGATTTGCAGGGCGTGGTGCTGACCGGCGGCGCGGTTCAGGAACCGGTGCGTTCCTGGTTGCGGGGGCAGTTTGCGCCGCTGGTGATGTATGATGAATGTCCGGAAACCGCTGCCGCCTGTGGCGCGGCGGCGCTGGTGGCCGGTGTGGAATCCTGTGGCTATATTCGCCATGACTATGGCTTGCGTTATTGGGACGAAGCCATGGCCAGTCACCGCTATCGGGTGATCATACCTGCCGGCACTTTCTTTCCCAGCCGGGAAGCGGTAACGAAGCTGACTGTCCGGGTTAGCTACCCTGAGCAGGAGCAACTGGGATTGGTGATCTGCCGTTTGCCGGCAAAACACTGGAAGCCGGGTGACGAAACCGGGATGGAGACGGTTGGCGGGCAGCGGCAGGATGCTCCCGCCGGTTTGGCAGTGGAGTTGTTAAACGAAGATGATCGTTTGTTGTTGCCGTTGCCGCCCAAGTCGGTTGCCGATCGGTCGGAGGTCAAACTGGAGTTTGCTGTTGATGCAGCCCGGCGGCTGATGGTCAGTGCCCGGGATCCGGCCACCGGGAAAGAAGTTTTGCCGGCGACCGTGGTGGTTCGTCTGCAATGAAGAAAGGTATCGATAGCGGGGACGCGCAGGCGAAAACATTTGCCGCTACAAAAATGTAAAAAAAGCCCCCCGCTGCCTTGGGCAACGGAGGGCTTTGAAAATTAAGGGCGGATAGATAATTATTCCTGATGAACGCCGGCGTTGTTTTTGGCTTCGGCATCATCGCGGCTATAGCCGCAGGTGTAGTAGGTGACCAGCAAAATCCCGAACCAAATGGGAGCGATGTACAGCGCGATCCGGGTATCTTCGTCAAAGAACATCACAATGACGACAAACACCAGAAAGGCGAGAGACAACCAGTTGGCAAAAGGATAGAGCGGCATTTTGTACTTCAATTTGTTTATTTCGTCTGCGGATAACGATTCCCGGAATTTCATCTGAACCAGGATAATGATGGCCCAGATCCAAAGTGCGCCGGAAGTGGCCACGCTGGTCACATAAGTGAAAACTTTTCCGGGAACGATGTAGTTGAGAATAACACCAACCAACAGCAGCAGAGCCGAGACGATAATCCCGTTGGCCGGAACTTTGCGGCTGCTGAGTTTACCGAAAGCAGCCGGTGCTTTGCCCTGCAGGGCAAGATTGTACAGCATACGGCCGGTACTGAAGATGCCGCTGTTACAGGAAGACAGCGCAGCGGTCAGTACGACGAAATTGATGATCCCGGCAGCGTAGCCGATGCCCAGTTTGCTGAAGGTGGCCACAAAGGGGCTGCCGATGGTTCCCAGTTGATCCCAGGGATAGAGGGACATGATGACAAACAGGGCGCCAACGTAGAAGATCAGAATCCGCCAGAAGATCTTATCAATCGCGGCGGGCAAAGTTTTTTCCGGATCTTTGGCTTCGCCGGCGGTAACGCCGACCAGCTCAATGCCCAGATAAGCGAACATAACCATAACCAAAGACAACGCGATGCCGCTGGCGCCTTTGGCAAAGAAACCACCGCCGGCGGTCCAGAGATTGGAAATACCGACAGGAATACCGTTGTTGCCGATACCAAACAAAATCATGGCACCGCCCATGACGATCATGCAAACAATAGTAATGATTTTAATTAAAGCGAACCAGAATTCGAATTCTCCATAGGCCTCCACAGCGATAAAGTTGACCAGCGTCATACAGGCCAGTGCGGCGAGTGCCGGAATCCACTGTGGAAGGTCTGGAATCCAGAAAGAAACATATACGCCAACTGCGGTGATTTCCGCCATGCAGGTGACGACCCACATAAACCAGTAAGTCCAGCCGGTAAGGTAACCGGACAATGGCCCCAGAAAAGTCCGGGCATAGGCGCTGAACGATCCGGAAACCGGATAGGCCACAGCCACTTCACCCAGGGCGCGCATGATAAAGAACATAATGATGCCGGCGCCAATGTACGAAAGCATAAGCGCGGGACCGGCAGTTTTGATAGCGCCGGCAGAACCGTAGAATAAACCTACGCCAATAGCGCCACCAAGAGAAATCAGCTGAATGTGTCTTTCTTTTAGTCCGCGGTGCAAGTCTTCATGAACAACCTTGTCTTTTTTTTCCATAATTCTCCTCCTTACTTGATTTGCGGGGCAATGAGCCGATGTAAAAGCTTATTGCACTTTTGAAAGTCGGGATCGTTCACCTCCTGAACTGATGTGATCCACTGATTGGAGATATCGCAGAGCACATCCATCATTGAAACTGGATGCCATCCATCTTTTTACTATGCATTAGTTATGCCAAGTAGAAGACGCCACAGCGTCAAAACCTTGCAAAAAGGATGGCAACGTCGACAAATGCTCGCCATATTATCTGATGATACAGAAAATATTGATAAAATA
>DATMYQ010000157.1:0-8434 GCA_035560935.1 Patescibacteria group bacterium
CCGCCAGGCCTTCTTCCCTCAGCTCCGCAGCAAGCCGCTGGGCCAGCTGCTGCAATTTTTTCCGGGTCAGCCATTGCCGGTGAAACAAAGCTTCCGGGCGGCTGTGAACGCCGTTGTCCGGTTCATCCAGACAAAGGGTGACCGTGACCTCCGCCGCCGTATGTAAGAGCGCTTCCAGCCCCCGGTATTCCTGCGGGGTGAACCAGGTAAACCCGTCCACCCAGATGCGGGCCCCGGCGGTCAGCGCCGCCTGTGGCACTTTCTCCGCCAGCAGTTGCAGATAATCTTCCGGATCCAGATACCGGTCCTGCAAAAACAGCTCATATTCCCGGTATAGCAGCGCCAAATCCTTCACTTTGCCGCCCAGCCCGGCCTCCTGACCTGCCCCTAATGCAGACACCGCGGCTTCCAGGTCTTCGGGCCGGATACCGTACGCCTTAAATTCATTGATCAATCCGGCCAGCGTATCGGCGAAATGCCGTTCGCCCGCTGCCCGCTTCAGCAAGGACAACTGATCCTGCTGACGCAGCAGCAGGCGCCGCAGCGCCAGTCGCTTTCCCAGCTCGCTGAGACGGGGACGTCCGGCGCCGCCGGTCTCCGTCAGAACCCGGTAGGCCAGACGACGAAAGCCCAGCACGTAGGCCCGGATAAAGCCACCGCCCGGACTGGCGGCGGCCAGCGCCCGTTCCACTTCAAACGTGGCCTGTTCCGGCACAATCATAATCAGCGGCGGCCCCACCGGCGCCGCCTGCAATTCCGCCAATATTTCATCCAGGCAACGCCGGGTCTTGCCCGCGCCGGCCCGGCCCCACATCAGCCGTAAATTTGCAGCCATTGCGTTCCCTCCTTCGCGGCCTAATGATCCTGACAAGCCAGACTGCTTTCCAGTTTTTCCAACACCAGATCCGGCTGGCCGCCGGCAAACAGCACCTCAACGATGGCCGGCAGGTACCGGTCCATGGTCAGCCCGTTGACATACACCAGATTTTCCGCCATAGCCGCCGTCAGTGAGCTGCCGCTCAAATCCACCCCGGTGCGGTAGCTGATGACACCGGTTTCATAGTCCAGGTCGAAATTACCCAGGGGCCGGTCAAAATTAATCCGGGTTATCAGCTCCGTCAGTGCCGCCATTTGCTCCGGCTCCACCACCACATCCAGTATCGAATAAACCGCCAAAACGCTCTCGTTCTCCCGAACTTCGGCCAACAGCCGCCATTCACCGCTATTACCTCTGAACCGGGTTTCCACTATGCTCCCGCCTGGCGCTTCTGTTTGTTGCACCGGCCACTGCGCCTCAGTCAAAAATGCCAGTACGATTTCCCGCATTGCCATCATTTTATTCTCCTTCCGGCCTAATTAGCCATCCCAAAAGATCCCGCCGCCTGCTCGTCCACCAGTTCGGACAACGCCTGCACCGGTTCCAGACCGCCGTACAGCAGCCCCATAATCGCCGGAAAATAGCAATCCATCACCTGGACATTCCGGTAAATCAGCGCCGACACCATCGCTGCCGTCAACGGCGTTCCGGAAAGATCCAGACTGGTGCGAAAACTTATTTCACCATCCGTGTAATCCAGACAAAAATGTCCCAGCAGCAGACGGCTGTTGATCCGGTTCAGCAGTTCCGCCGCCAATGCCCGCCGATTCAGCGGAGCGAAGCATTCCAAAACAGAATTGAATATCAGCAATCCTTCCTGTTCCTGAATATCCGCCCGGCAAAGCCAACCACCATTGCAAGCCCGGACTCCCGTTTGCAGCCTGACCGAGTTCCCTTCTCCGTTGCTCCATACCGGCCAACCCTCCGCTGTCAAAAACGCGGTCACCGCTTCTGTAATATATCCCATATCGACTCACCTTTCCGTCAATCTATTTTCGGGGCTCAAAATTTTCCTGCTACTACCTTTTTATCTTACCACATCAATGGCAATTTTTCTTTACCCTTCCCCATTCGCCTTTTCGCTTATCTCCCTGCCTGCAGGATTTTGGCCACAATCCAAGAATAGTTTTCTTAATAAACAAAAGAAACAGAGGAGGCCCTTTCATGCGGATTAAAAGATCCCTGTATCTAGCACTGTCTTTGCTGCTAATCATCCTGTTGTCCGGCTGCGGCGCTCCCGCCGCCAACGATAAGCGCGGCGAAAAACCGGTGCGTTACGCGCTGGGATCGGAGCCAGAAACGCTGGACCCCCGTAAAATGACCGGCTCGCCGGAAGGCCAGGTAGCCTACCAGCTGTTTGAAGGCCTGACCACGCAGACCCATCAGGGCACCATCGTCCCGGCCGCCGCCGAACGCTGGGAAATATCCGCCGACGGCCTGACCTACCGATTCATCCTGCGCCCCGCCGCCAAATGGTCCAACGGCGATCCCGTGACCGCCCATGACTTTGAATTCGCCTGGAAATCGGCCCTCAGCCCGGAACTGGGCAGCAAATACGCCGACCAGCTCTACTATCTCAAAAACGGTGAGGCCTACAATACCCGTAAAGCAACTGCCGATGACGTGGGTGTAAAAGCCCTTGATGATCACACCCTGGAAGTCACGCTGCAGGAACCGACCGCCTATTTTTTGTCTCTGTGCGCTTTCTACACCTACTTCCCGGTTCATAAAAAAACCGTGACCGCGAATCCCGCCTGGGCCGCCGGTCCCGCCAGCCTGATCGGCAACGGACCGTTTAAACTTGTCAACTGGGTTCACAACGGCAAAATGGAATTTGTCAAAAACGAACACTACTGGGACATCGCCAGCGTGAAATCCAGCCGTCTGGAGTTCGCTATTTCCGACAGCGACACCACCCGCCTGACCCTGTTTGAAAACAACCAGGTGGACATGGCGGAAGCGCCGCCGGTGGCCGAAATAATCCGCTTGCTCAAAGAAAAAAAGGCCATCATTCTTCCCTATATCGGCACCTATTTCTACGATTTCAATGTCACCCGTCCCCCGTTCGATGACCCCAGGGTCCGCAAAGCCTTTACCCTGGCCATTGACCGGGAAATGATCGTCAAAAACGTTACCCGCGGCGGCCAGATTCCCGCCATGGCCTGGACTCCCCCCGGTCTGCCCGATGCCCGTCCCGGCGATGATTTTCGTAAAACGGGCGGTGATTTTTTCAAAAACAATGATATTGACACCGCCAAAAAACTACTGGCGGCGGCCGGCTTCCCGGACGGCAAAGGACTGCCGCCCATCACGCTGATCTACAATACCAGCGAAGCCCATAAAGCCATCGCCGAAACCATTCAGGAAATGTGGAAAAAGAATCTCGGCGTCGAAATTAAACTGGCCAATCAGGAATGGAAAGTGTTCATCAATACCCGCCGGACAAAGGACTATCAGATTGCCCGCGACGGCTGGATCGGCGACTACGCGGACCCGATGACCTTCCTGGGTATGTTCACCATCGGCAACGGCAATAACAACAGCGGCTGGAAAAACGAAAAATACGACGCCCTGCTGAAAACAGCCAAAATCTCCCTGGATCCTGCGGTACGAATGCAGGCGCTGCACGATGCGGAAGCCTTGCTCCTGGAAGATATGCCTTTGCTGCCGATTTATTATTACACCCAGGTGCTGTTGATTAAGCCCAACTTAAAAGACGTGATCCGCAACTCTTTGAGCGGACTGTATTTCAAAGAAGCTTACGTGGAGTAATCTCTCCGGCCATTAACAGAGAAAATCCGGGATCGGCAAGCCGCCCCCGGATTTTCTCTGTTGGTAAGGTCTTTTTAATAAAAAAACTCAAACTTGGTCATATAGGTTTTGTCCAGATTGCTGGAGGCCAGATTGGTCAGATTGCGGTTTTTAATGCGGAAATCCTGGTATTCCAATGACATGATCGTATTTTTGCTCCATACCTTTTGGTAAGCTAAAAACAATACGTTCACGTTATCGCTCCCATGGGTAAAAATGTTATACGGCTGTGCGGGATTCGCCACCGCCATGGTGTCAAAACCGCCCGCGCCGTTAGGAATGGCCCCCGCATCGATACTGCGGTAGGAAATCATCCAAGCATCACTGCCCACCTTGGACGGATTGACCAGATTGGCCGCGGAATAGAAGACCGGCGGCCCCTGGCTGTTGCTCAGCTGTACAGCCCAGCCCTTGGGACTGTCCGGAAGATCCTGGGCATTTTTCAGGCTGGTGCTGACATAGTCGGCCAGCAAAGTATACTTGCCCATTTTATAGATCAGGGATGCTGTCCAGCCCTGCGACTGGGTGAAACTGCCCACATTAGTGTTTAGCAGGCCCATGCCGTTGGCGGCGCTGGTTCCCGGTACGTCCGACCAATAATAACCGGTTTTCAATGTGAGATTTTTGGCCATATTAAACCGCATTTCCGCAGTGGTCAACTGATACGACTGACTGTCGGCAAAACGGTTATTCACATAATCGTAAGCGTTGGATTTAATGTTACCGGTCCAGGCCCTGAAAGCGGTCCGGTCATTCAATTTGGTGTCAACCAAAACTCCGTCCACGCCCAACGCTTTGCTGATCAAGCCATTGGTGCTGGCGTCCAGCGGATGGCGCCCTACCCGCAGTGTATCCAGACCCAACTGATTTTTCAGCGTCACAGCTGCCATATCCAGCGACACGGTACTGCCGGAAGTGTTCTCCTGATTGCCGAATTTATTGCCGCCGGTAGTGCTCAGGCGACCAGCCCAGGAAGTGTTTTCGTTGATGGTACCCCAGAACTTGAACCGTTGCCGGAACTCAAAACTGTCCGCGCGGCCAAGTTTATTGCCATTGCTCTGCGCCGGACTGTCTCCCACCCAACGGATGCGTGTTTCGCCGCCCATCCCGGTATTTGCTTTATTTTCCGCTTTGGCTTCTGTTTTAGTTTCTGCTTTGCTTTCCACTTTCGCCAGCCGGGCGCCCATGGAATTCAATTCAGATGCAAATTCAACCGTCAGCGCATCCATCGTTTTCTGATTGTCGTCACCGGCCTTTTCGTACTGAATCAACGCTTTCTGAATCACAATCGCAAATTCATACCGGTTCATCGGCTTGTCACCGTGAAAGGTTTCCGCGCTATACCCGTCGACCAGCCCGGCCTTAACCAGTTTCATCACTGAAGCATACGCCCAGTGATCCGCCGGCACATTATTGAAGGATGCAGACGACGCTGCATATGTGGCAACCGGCGTCATACCCAACAGGCATAACGTCAGTAAAAATCCCAACCACCGTTTCACCCAAGCTCCCCCTTTGTTTCTCTAATGTTACCCGTTTCTAAACCTGGGATTATCGCCCCGTTCCCCGAAAAATCCTCCTTTCCCATCATGACATAAAAATAGCGCAGTGATATCGCCGGCCCCCCGTTCATTAAAGCAAAGCATATTCCGACAATTCACGTACGCATCGGTTATTATACCATATAACCTGCTCGCGCAGGAAACTGGTATGAAAATATTATTCAGAACCAACCGTAACCGCAGCACTTACTTTAGGAATCAAAGTGATCCTGTTAGAAGTCAATCAAAAAACTGCAATGCCTTCTGCAATTTTTTCGCGTATGTTTGCTTTTCCTTTTCAATTCTTTCCTGTAATTCATTCTTCCAATAATAGGTTTTACCAAAACCCCATAAGCCACTAAGTAAAAGAGCATAATGCCCTTTGTACCAATAAATTCGTATGGGTATCTCCCCCTCTTCCTCTTTATTATGAGAATTTCTGCGCGAAGGAGGGCGACGGCGATCTTAATGTTGTTGTATAGAAAGGAATTTCTCATGCCCCTTAAGATTGTTTATCCCATTTGATCACTTATATAGGCAGGCTGATTACTACCTGTCCCCTTCTTCCCATGCACAAAATAGTATAAAAAGGCAGATAAAAATACGACAACAGCCATTATCATATACATGCCCCGAAAACCAACGATAGGGATTATCTTTCCTATTAAGAAAGGACCAACCCCCACTCCTACATCCAGACAAAATAAAAATGTCGCCGTAGCAAGTCCAATGCGGTGCTGCGGTACTTTTTTTGTGGCAATAGCTTGGGCGCAAGACATAATCGTTCCAAAACCAAGTCCAATTAGCGCTCCTGCTAGCAAAAGGATGAACCCGGACTCGGCTCGGCTAAGCAATATTAAACTTAGCGTAAATAGCAACAATGCTGGATACATAACAATATTATCCCCTTTAACATCCAGCAGGCGACCGGTAAATGGTCTTGAAATTAAGATGAATGCAGCATATACAACAAAAAAGAAACTTGCTGCAGCGCCTAAATTAATATTTGTTGCGTAAGAATTAAGAAAGGTCAGAATACCTGAGAAAGCTATTCCCGTGAAGAGCATAATGATAGAAATAGGAATAGCACTTTTCTCGAATAAATCTTGCCCCTTAATTTCTTGCATAGCATCCATCTGTTTGCTTGTCACTCTCACTTCAGGTATCTGCGCAAACAACATGATGATAATACTCAGTACGGAAAAACCAGTACACACAGCAAACATCATGTTAAAGTCGGCATGTTGCATGATAAAAATGCCCAAGAACGGCCCAATGGCCGAAGCCATAGTCATACTTAACGAAAAATAACTTATTCCTTCTCCGCGCTGCTCAACCGAAACAATATCAATTATAGCTGTTGGCATTGCCGTGGTGGCAAAGCCAAAAGCACTTCCGTGGATAAAACGAACCAACAGTAATAAGCCTAAATTATTTGCTGGGAAATATAACAGCGAAGCAATTATAAATAAAAACAAGCTTCCATAAAGCAATTTTTTACGACCAATTACCTCCATGTACTTTCCTGCTAGAATACGCGCAATAAGTCCGCCAATGACAAATATACCAGAAACTAAACCGGCTTGGCTTTGTGAAGCATTAAATTGTTCAATGGCATACGTTGTCATGGCCGTCATTAATAAGTAAAAAACTAGAGAAACAAACAGCATCGTTGCAAAAATAAGGCTAAAATCTTTCGTCCATAATTTCAATTTACTCACCTTCCCAACCCCCAATTCGGGCTATAATTTTTCCTTTGTAGATTAATAAATCTTCGTTAACTCCAACATACGTTCGTAAACTTTCCTACCGGGTAAGCCACGATCCTCAGCAATTTGTATCCTTAAATCTATTCCTAGCTGCATTTGGCGTATGCAGTCCTTCACACCGGCAGGATCCCACATGCTTACCTGACCTACCTCACGAACGTACTTTAATGCACCCTCCGCGAGACTTCTATCATACTCAGCCCCCCAATGATTCGCAATCCAGCAATTCCCTCCAGCTGGACCTAATTCGTCAATTGTTTTTTGAACATCCGCAGGAAGCTTGTTCCACGATTCCCATTTCATAGCCAAACGCATTCCATGTGTTGATATATTCCTCTCGGCATCTAACATACAGTATGGTGCTACCTCCTCGCATAAATTGAACACCTGGGCTGGAAGCATCCCCACTACCGCAGCATCCATCTTGCCATTTATCATATCCTGTTTAAGCTCAAGATAGTTGACATGGATCGGCTCTGCACCGATAGCGGCAAGACATGCGTCAAAAGGCAAAACCGATCTGACACGCATGCCCTTTAGGTCCATCGGATTTTTTATTGGCCCCACTCTCTTACTTGTAAATAAACCCATGGTTGATCCCGTTCCCAATCCGCATATTTTAAACTCACTGAATTCTTGACGGAATTCAGCAAAATCCTCATACAATTGTGATAATATTCGAGTCCCGTCAACCGAGTTACGGGTTAAAAAAGGCATTTGAATCAAATCCATAAGAAAGAACTTTCCGCCTGCAGCAGAGGAAACGCGAAAGGCATCGACTTCGAGATCTTTTGGCAATTCTTTACCAACATATTTAGTAAAATGGACTTTCCCCTTACATCTTCGTTCAACCGTCTTAATCCAGAAGTCGCTGATCATGACATTATGGTTATCGACTTCGTGAAATACAAGTTCAACCGGTTTATTAGCGGCAGAAGCAGTCGGTAAAAAAGTTCTTTGTCCAACACCAGGCGTAATTCCAACCACTAAACCGGCGGCACCGAGTACGGCACCTTTCAAAAAATCCCGGCGTGATAAGCCGTTTGCTTCCTCGTTATCTTTCTTTTCTAAATCCATTATAACTCTCTCCTTGAACTTATTGGCAGGGCAGAAGCGCACCTCACGGTGTGACAAGCCCTGCACCGGCCTTAATCAATAATTTACGGTCTTTTTAGCCCAGGATTCTTACTTTTTCGGAAGCACACGTTTTGGCAGCTTTGCAATTGCGGTTTCTGCAGCCGCTATAAACCCTTGCTCATATTCTCGGTATTTTTCCTGACCAATCACAAAGGGATGGGGTTCTCCGGGTTTACGGACACGCAGTGCCTCCATTTTATCAAAAGAATTATCAACCCAACCATGGGCACTCATTTCGCTATCTACCTGGTATTTCGCCGTAAACTCAGCAAAATATTTAACCGAACTGAGATATAAAT
>DATMYQ010000158.1:0-4151 GCA_035560935.1 Patescibacteria group bacterium
ATACAAATAAAAGGATGGATGAGGTAATGGAGCAGAATCTTCAGACCTATACAGAAACTGCGGAATGGTTAAAAGCGCTGGCGCATCCGGTACGGCTTTGCATTGTGCGGGGCTTGCTTGAGAAAGGTGGCTGTAACGTCAGCCATATGCAAGAATGCTTGGGAGTTCCTCAATCGACTATATCCCAGCATTTACAAAAACTGCGGCTGGCGGGGATTATTAGCGGAGAACGCAGCGGCCTGGAAATACGGTATCAGGTCAGTGAACCGAAGGTGAGAGCTTTGATCGGCGTATTATTTGAGGAAATAGTAAAAATGACGGAGGGTTAAGCAAATGGGCAAGAAGATTATCATTGTGGGTGGTGTGGCCGGCGGCGCATCGGCGGCTGCCCGGCTCCGACGGCTGGATGAACAGGCGGAAATTATCCTGCTGGAAAGAGATGAACATATTTCCTTTGCCAACTGTGGCCTGCCTTATTATATCGGCGGTGCCATCCAGAACCGGGAATTGCTGCTGATTCAGACACCGGCAGCCATGCAGGAGCGATTTGGAATCGATGTGCGGGTGCACAGCGAAGCAATTGCGGTGCATCCGGAACGCAAAAGTGTCATGGTACGCAGCCGGGATCGGGGAACATATGAAGAAAGTTATGACGCGCTGATTCTTTCGCCGGGGGCACGCCCCATCCGCCCACAACTGCCGGGTATTGACAGTGAACGGATTTTTACGTTGCGCAATATTCCGGATACCGATCGGATCAAAGCCGTTGCCGGGCGGGAAAGCAGCCGGCGGGCGGTAGTCATCGGCGGTGGATTTATCGGTGTGGAAATGGCAGAAAATTTGCGGGAGCAGGGCTTGACGGTAAGCTTGGCAGAAGCGGCTCCCCACATTCTGCCACCCTTTGACAGTGACATGGCCGTTTTCGTGGAAAAAGAGTTGCGGGACAATGGAGTGGCGCTGTATCTGGGAGACGGGGTAAGTTCTTTTGAGGAAAACGATACGGGGATGATTGTCCGGTTGCAAAGTGGTGCGGTATTGGAAACCGATCTGGTGATCTTGGCCATTGGTGTGTTACCTGATACGGATTTTCTGAAAGACAGCGGCATTGCATTGGGAGCCCGGGGCCATATTTTAGTGGATGACCGGATGGCCACCAGTCAACCGGATATTTACGCCGTGGGTGACGCAGTGGAAGTCCGGGATTTGGTCAGCGGACAGAATACGGCGATTCCGCTGGCCGGGCCGGCTAATAAACAAGGACGCATTGCAGCAGATAATATTGCGGGTCTGGACAGTCATTATCGCGGCAGCCTGGGGACGTCAATCCTGAAAGTGTTCAATTTGACGGCGGCGGCCACTGGCAATAATGAACGGCTGCTACAGCGGAATGGCGTCACGTATCACACTGCGTATGTTCACCCTAATTCTCATGCATCGTACTATCCCAATGCGGTGCCGCTGTCGTTGAAGCTATTGTTTGATGCTGGCGGAAAAATTTTAGGCGCACAGGCGGTGGGCAATGAAGGCGTTGACAAGCGGATGGACGTTTTGGCCACCGTGATTCGCCTCAAGGGAACGGTAACGGATTTGACTGAACTGGAACTCGCTTATGCTCCGCCGTATTCATCGGCCAAAGATCCTGTGAATATGATTGGCTTTGTGGCGGAAAATATTCTGGCGGGGCGGAGCGACGTGTTTACGTATGAGCAATTGTCCTCCCTCAAGGGCAAGGAGGTTGTTTTACTGGACGTGCGTACCGAACTGGAATTTGAAAATGGTCATCTGGAAGGGGCGAAAAACATTCCAGTAGACGAATTACGCCGCCGCCTGCCAGAGCTGGACAAGGATAAACTGATTCTGACTTATTGCCAGGTGGGCCTGCGGGGCTACATTGCTTCCCGCATTTTAAACCAGTATGGATTCCGGGTAAAAAATATGACCGGCGGTTATAAATCGGCATTGCCGCTGTTGGATATGCCAACTCCTGCTCAGGATCAGGCTGGTTTCGACACTGAGACGCAGACTTTTCGTCAGGCGATTCCGGGCAAGGCAAACCGGCGTCATTTGGATGCACGGGGCTTGTCCTGCCCGGGCCCACTGTTGAAAGTTAAAACCGCAATGGATGAAATGGCGGAAGGCGAGGTTTTGGAGGTCGTTGCCTCTGATCCGGGATTTCCGGCCGATATCCGTTCTTGGTGCCAACGGACCGGAAACCGTTTTTTGGAAATGAGCCAGGAAAAGAATCAAGTGGTGGTTCAACTGCAGAAAGATGGGGCGGCTATGGTGGTGACAGCGCCGGTTAGTGCGAATAAGGACAACAAAACCATCGTGGTGTTCAGCGGCGATCTGGACAAGGCGCTGGCAGCGTTTGTTATCGCCAACGGTGCAGCTGCCATGGGCAAAAAAGTGACAATGTTCTTTACCTTCTGGGGGCTTAACATTTTGCGAAAACCGGAACCTGTCCCGGTGTCAAAAGGAGTGGTGGACAAAATGTTCGCTTGGATGATGCCCCGGGGCAGTCGTCAATTAACACTGTCCAATATGCATATGCTGGGTATGGGTACCCAAATGATGCGGGCCGTAATGAAGAATAAAAACATTACGTCCCTGGAAGACCTGATTCATACGGCCCAGACGGCGGGGATTGAAATGGTGGCCTGTCAGATGTCTATGGATGTAATGGGCCTGCAGCGGGAGGAACTGATCGACGGAATTAAGATCGGCGGTGTCGGCTATTATCTGGGAGAGGCTGAAGATGCCAATGTGAATTTATTTATTTAAAAAAGCATGAGACAAAGCACGGAAACTGAAAAAAGCAAAGGAGGAGTAATCGGTGGCTGTCAGAACAACCCGGACCCGGGAAGAAGCCAGAGTGACGATAGACCATGCGCGTTGCCGGCAGTGTGGACTGTGCGTTGCGGTATGCGGGATGACATTGACGATGCAGGAAGGCCGGGTACGTGTAACCGCGGGACAGGGTTTTGGCTGTATCGGTTGCGGGCAATGTATGGCCGTGTGCCCGGAAGGCTGTATCAATGTCGAGGGACGGACACTGACCCCGCAAGATGTCTGGCCGTTGTCCCCGGCGCAGGCGCAGGCTTCTTATGAAAGTTTGCGGGCCCTGATGGTAGCACGGCGCGGTGTGAGGAAATATAAGGAACAGAATGTGGAACCGGCGACCGTCGAACAAATTTTGGCGGCGGCAGCGATGGCACCGATGGGCTTGCCGCCTTCCGATGTTAGCGTGATGGTGCTGGAGAATCGCGAAAAAGTAGAACAATTTTCCGATGATTTTGTGGAATATATTAAGCGGAAACGTTGGCTATTTTCAGCGCCGGCGGTCGGTTTGCTTCGTCCGTTTATTGGCAGGGAGACGGCGGAGATGATGACCGATTTTGTTCGCCCATTTATGGATTTGGCCATTGAGGGTAAAAAACGGGGAGAAGACTTTGTGCTGTACGGAGCACCACTGGCCATGCTGTTTCAGGCGTCGCCGTATTCTGATCCGGCGGATCCTCACATTGCGGCGACTTATGCCATGCTGGCGGCGGAGGCGCTGGGACTGGGCACCTGTATGATTGGCACGGTGGCGCCGGTACTGAAGCATGCTGGCGCGTTAAAGGCAAAGTATTCCGTCCGACCGGATATGAGGCAGGGCTTGATGGTACTGTTTGGCTATCCGGCGATATCTTATTCTCGCGGAATTCGCCGGACGTTTGCCCGGATTGATTATGTTTAATATAGGGGGGATTATAGATGGATGGATTCGTGAAAGTAGCGGTATTGGACAACGCGTTTGAGGCGCAGGTGCTCACGGCGGCATTGGCAGAGGAAGCAATAGAGCACTATTTGAAATGCTATCAGGATGCGGCCTATAATGGCTTGTTTCAGAGTACGGGCGGTTGGGGCGCCGTATATGCTTCCGCTGCCAGTAGTGAAACCATACAAATCATTTTGACGCAAATTCGTCAACCGGCGGCGGAAGACGATAATGAAGGCGGTGTCTGAAGCCGGATAGAACGTGTGGAGACGACGGTAATGAAGTAGCTGAGGGATGGCTGTGCGCAGCGATAACGATACACACCGGCAACAAAAAAAGAATATTACGCCATTTTATTTTGCTTTTTGCAGTGTACGGGAAAATGTATTAT
>DATMYQ010000159.1:0-20763 GCA_035560935.1 Patescibacteria group bacterium
TCCGCAGGCTATTGACGTTGCACCGTTATTTTTCTACAATAAATTTATGGAATAAATACGGTAATGGAATGAAGGGGACTCATGATGCAAAAACTTTCATCACTTTGTTTGCAGCCACATATGCATTCCGCGCAAAATGTCTATCGATCTGACGGCGAACTGTTAATCAACGCGGAGTCTTCACTGTGTGAAACATTGATCTGTAAAATTCGCGAATGGGGCTTAGGTTCCCTGGCAATTCAGCATCCATTATTTAAACAGGCCATTCCTCCTGAGCTGCTGCCAGAAACGGACCGGGTCCGGGCCATTGTCACCTTGCGTGAGCTGTATGCACAAATTCCGCTTACCGGAACCGTAAATCTGCCCGCTTTGGCAGCCTGCGCACACGAACTACTGGAAGTCGTCCGTTCTCGCAGTAAAATTATGATTCATTGGGGTGATTTGCGTACTTTTGACGATTATATTTATGGCCACTCCGTCAATGTATGTATCCTCTCTTTACTTGTAGGAATTCATCGCCAACTGAACGATGCCGATTTGCAAGATCTGGCCCTGGGTGCTCTGGCACATGACCTGGGACTGATGAAGGTTTCACCGGACATTATGAATAAACCCGGTAAGCTGACTGCGGAGGAAATCCGTCTCAGCCGCAAGCATACAGAGTTCGCTTTTGACATACTAAGCGCCTGTGAACCGTCATTGAGCCGAGTGGCGCAGCTTGCGGTGCAGCATCATGAAAATGTGGACGGCAGCGGTTACCCCCACGGCGTTCAGGGCAACGACCTGCCGGAACTGTCCCGTATTGTCGCCATCGCCAACATGTATGACGCTCTGGTTACGGAGCGGCCATTCCGCCGTGCCTTTTTGCCTCATGAGGCTTGTGAATTGTTATCCACGTTGGTAAACCGTTATCTGGACCCGGATCTGTTGGATTTATTTTTGTCATTTGTCGCTATTTATCCGACGGGCAGCGTTGTTCGCGTAAATACAGGTGAAATCGGTATCGTCCGCACAGTACCCTGGCGTAATGCCACTCGTCCATTATTGGACATTATTACTGACAATCACGGACATTTGCTGGATACACCGCAACCGTTGGATCTGGCTATCCACAAAAAATCGTTTATCAATAAACCCTTATCGGACGATGAGGTTATCGCATTATTGGCTCCGTCCACTGTTACTACTGACGTATAATTTTATTCTGCACCGGTAAAATGAAAAGAAGGCCTCTCTCGGCCTTCTTTTCATTATCTCTGTTTGCATTCATTGATCACCGATCGAATACATCAACCATTATCGCACATTCCTTTTTGTACCTGCTCACGATACAGTTGCCGCAGCTGTTGCGTGATATTACCGTCTCCGCCCACCGCTTGCCCATCCCATAACGTTACTGGCATTATCTCCAGTAAGGAACTGCTTAAAAACACTTCATCGCTCTCCATAGCCCGCTGTAATGAGATGGGCTCTTCACTCACATCCAAGTCTGATTTCCTGGCCAATTCCAGAATAATTTCCCGGGTAATACCCGGCAAAAGGCCACTGGCAATATCGGGTGTTAGCAGGCATCCTTTTTCCACAATAAACAAATTACTCATCGTGCCTTCCGCCACCGTACCCCGAGTATTTAAAAACAGCGCTTCCTTCGCCCCACTTCGGGATGCTGCTTGCTTGGCCAGCAGATTCTCCAGATAATTGGCCGACTTCAGCCGGCATAACGGTGACTGTTGATTTCGTGTATAGCCGGTGGTTTGCAGACTCCAGCCCCGCTGGTAGACCTCGGCAGGCGGCGGTGTATACGCCTGGGCAAAAATTACCACGCTAAGACTGCCGCAGGAACTGGGATCCGGCCGGGGCGCACCGGCGCCCCGGGATAATGTAAGTCGTATCGATGCCTCGACGAGGCCGCTGGCCGTCAATAATTCCTGCATCCGGCGATCCAAATCCTCCGACCGGGGTAATTTAGGCCACTCCAGCAGCGTCGCTCCGGCTTGCAACCGGCGGTAATGGCGATCCCAGGCAAAGGGCTGTCCGTGGTAAACCCGCAAGGTCTCAAACAATCCATGACCGTAAAGAAAACCATGATCCAGCGGTGAAATCCGGCTTTGTTCCACCGTAGTCACTGCTCCATTCCAATGAATCAGCATGGTTATGCTACTCCTTTTATACCGTATATCCTAATGTTTTAAACAGTGCCCGTCCCTTGTCCAGCGTTTCAAAATACTCGGCGGTCGGATCAGAGTCGGCCACAATGGCTCCCCCCACCTGGAAATACGCCTGTTGATCTTTAAAGATAAACGTTCGAATGACAATGTTTAAATCCGCATCACCATTGAAATCAATATAACCGATCGATCCGGTATATACGCTGCGCTGGTACGGTTCCAATTCGTCAATGATTTCCATAGCCCGTACTTTCGGCGCGCCGGTAATCGATCCGCCGGGAAAGGAAGCCCGGATCAGATCCACAGCGTCTTTATCCGTCGCCATTCGTCCCACCACCGTGGATACCAAATGAAACACGGTCGCATATTCTTCCAGGCGGATCAGTTCCGGCACCCGAACGCTACCGAATTCGCATACCCGTCCCAGATCATTTCGTTCCAAATCGATGATCATAACCAGTTCGGAGCGGTCCTTCTCACTGTTCTCCAGTTCCTCGCGCATCCGTTGATCCGTCACCGCATCGCTTCCCCGGGGCCGGGTTCCTTTGATCGGTCTGGTCTCGACATCTCGGTCTTTCAGCAACATATATCGCTCCGGTGAGGCACTGGCGATGACACCTTCGCCAAAATTCAGATAGGAGGCAAAGGGAGCCGGATTAATCTGCCGCAAATAACAATACGCCTCATAGGGCGGCATCGTTAACGGCGCACTGAACCGCTGGGACATGTTGACCTGAAAAATATCCCCGGCAGCAATATATTCAATGCAGCGGCGTACCGCCGCTTCATACTCTTCCCGTGTAAAGGTGGAAGCAAACGCCGCGGCCGTTGTCTGCGCCTGCGGCGTCGGCAGCGGTGCCGCCATGGCAATCCGGGCGGCAAATTCGTCCAGACGCTGCTTGGCCCGCTGTCTGCGAGCCGTCTCGTCCGTTTCCGGGAAACCATTGGCCGCCAAATATTGTTTTCCGCTATGGTGGTCAAAGATTATCACCACATCATAAAAACCGAGCCAGCAGTCCGGCAGCACCAAGTCATCCTGACTCTTTCCCGGAATTTTTTCCAGCAGATAGCCCAGATCATAACCAAAGTAACCTATTACACCGCCGGTAAACGGCGGCAGTCCCGCCACTTTTTCCATGCGGTAACGGTTCAATAACCGTTGCAAAACTCCAAACGGGTCATCTTCTGTTTCCTGACGACCTGATGAATCTTCTAATATAACTTGCCGCCCTTTGCAGCGCAAGGTTAAAAACGGATCGCTGGCGATAAAAGAATAACGCCCCATACCATAAGAATCTTTGGCACTATCTAGGAAGACACTGCCGGGCTCACCGGCAAACAAGGCAAAAACGGCTGCGGCGGGAAGAATAGTGCTGATTTCCCGGACAATGGGCCCTGTTTTCATACTCACTTACATAGCCTCCTTTATTGTTTTCGGTGCCGAATTCGCGGCTAAAAAATTCCGCAGCATATCATGTCCATGTTCCGTCAAAATAGACTCCGGGTGAAATTGGACACCTTCCACCGGATACACCTTATGCCGCAGTCCCATGATTTCCCCCTGATCGGTTTCCGCCGTAATCTCAAAACAGTCCGGCAACGTCTCTCTTCTCACCGCCAGAGAGTGGTAGCGGGTTGCGGTCAGCGGATTTTTCAAGCCTTGAAAAACCCCTTGCCCGTTATGATATACCAGTGAAGTCTTACCATGCATCATTCGTGGTGCGCGAACCACTTCCCCGCCAAAGGCCTGCCCTATCGCCTGATGTCCCAGGCAAACGCCGAAAATCGGAATGTGACCTTTAAAATGTTGAATAAGATTCAGGCAGATACCGGCCTCATCCGGGCTGCAGGGACCGGGTGACAGCAAAATATGGTCCGGCCGCATCGCTTCGATGTCCGTCAACGTGATTTGATTGTTGCGGAACACACGAATCTGCTCACCCAGTTCCCCTAAATATTGAACCAGATTATACACAAAGGAATCATAATTATCAATCATCAGGATCATTATTGCACGCCTCCCGGCTTTGTTTATTTTTCATTGAAAACGTTAAAAAGTTTGCCAAAAGTATATCTCAAGCATAGAGAAGGGTAAATAAAAGAGGCGACCATCCGGCCGCCTCCAGTTACAGGGTGTCGCCGCTTATTTTTCCCGCGGCGTGTAGTGGGTGTGAAGCAACTTATGTGATTTGTGTCCCAGCGGCTTCGACAGGAAGTCGTCGTACAACGCTTTGACCGCCGGATTTTTGTGAGACTGGCGCAGCGCGGACGCTTTGTCAGCCGCGTAGATGCCGTTCATCCGGGCTTCCTTCGTGGCGTTGGTCGCGCCCTGAGGCTGACCGCCGCCGCCGATGCAACCACCGGGGCAGGACATAATTTCGATAAACTGATAGTCGGCTTTGCCTTCCCGGATTTTATCCAGCAATTGGCGGGCGTTTTTCAGCCCACTGGCAATGGCGACTTTTACTTTTGTGCCGTCCAGGTCCACTTCGGCTTCTTTGATGCCTACCAGACCGCGAACATTCACAAAATCAAGATTTGCCAGGCCCTTGCCGGTCACTACTTCGTAGACCGTCCGCAACGCGGCTTCCATAACACCGCCGGTGGCACCGAAGATGACGGCCGCGCCGGTGGAAATGCCCAACGGTGCGTCAAATTCTTCATCCGGCAGCGTGTTCAGGTCCAGACCGGCTTCTTTGATCATCCGGGCCAATTCGCGGGTAGTCAGGACCACATCCACGTCTTGATAACCGCTGTCATTCATTTCCGGCCGGGCACATTCCGCTTTCTTCGCGGTACAAGGCATAATGGAGGTTACATGCAATTTTTCCGCGGGAATACCGGCGGATTCCGGATAATAACTCTTGGCCAGTGCGCCGAACATTTGCTGCGGCGACTTGCAAGTGGACAAATGTCCCAAAAGATCCGGGTAGAAGGTTTCAATGAAGTTAACCCAGCCCGGGCTGCAGGAGGTGATCATCGGCAAGGTGCCGCCATGGCTCAACCGTTCCAGCAGTTCATGTCCTTCTTCCATAATGGTTACGTCAGCAGCAAAATCGGTGTCGAATACTTTGTCAAAGCCCAGACGGCGGAGAGCCGCTACCATTTTACCAGTCGCCACGCTGCCGGCCGCCATGCCAAATTCTTCACCCAGGGCCACCCGGACAGCCGGTGCTACCTGTACCACTTTGTGCAGTTCCTTGTTATCCAGCGCCCGCCAAACTTTGGCGGTATCATCTTTTTCATACAGCGCGCCCACCGGGCAAACGGCTACGCATTGGCCACAGTATACGCAAACGCTGTCTTCGAGTTTTTTGTCAAACGCGGTGGCAATATCAAACTCACCGGAACGATGAGAGGTATTGATCGCGCCAACGCTTTGTACTTCCTGGCAAGCCTCCACGCAGCGGGTGCATTTGATGCACTTGGAAGGATCCCGTACGATGGACGGATTGCTGTCTTCAATCGGCAAACATTTCGGTTTATGCTCGAACGGCAATTCTTTGATGCCGAAGTCCCGGGCCAGCTGCTGCAGTTCGCAATTGCCGCTGCGCACGCATTTCAGGCAGTCCTGAGGATGCTCGGCCAAAATCATTTCCAGAATGGTCCGGCGGGCATCCCGCACCGATTTGCTGTTGGTGATGAACTCGGCGCCTTCCCAAACTTCATTGCTGCAGGCGGTTTTCATCTTCCGCTGCCCTTTCATTTCAACAACGCAGAGCCGGCAGATCGCCCGGACTTTCAGGTCAGGATGATGGCACAGAACGGGGATTTTAACACCGATCATCGCCGCGGCTTCCAAAATCGTTTTGGTCTCCGGGCAGGTGACGGAAACGCCATCAATGGTGAAGGTTACCATTTTATTGGGATCAAGTACATGATGCATTACTTCACACCTCTTTCCTGTTCCGTAAAGCAGCAAACGTTAGCCGGACATTTTTGGCCGATATGCGCGTCAAATTCCGCTTTAAACTGCTTCCAGCAAGTATTCAGGGCAACGGCCGCCGATTGTCCCAGGCCGCAGAAAGAGGCGTTGGTCATAGTGTCAATCAGCCGTTTCAACAAATCCAGATCTTCTTTCACCGCAGCGCCAGTGGACATTTTTTCTAAAATTTCATAAATCTGCTTGTTACCTTCCCGGCAAGGGGTACATTTACCACAGGATTCATGGATGAAGAACTCGGTTACCCCTTTGAGGTAATCAATGACACAGACGTCTTCGTCCAGAACCACCACGGCGCCGGAACCAACGCTCAGTCCCGCGTTGCGCAGCGCTTTGTAGCAATACATCGTGTCAATGTTCGCTTCCGAACCAATGGGGCCGGACTGACCGCCCAAATGGAAGAACTTCAGCTTTTTACCATTGGGGATACCGCCACCCAGTTCCGGATCGTAAATGGCATCCTTCAGGCTGATGCCGAACGGAATTTCAAATACGCCACGGTTTTTCACGTTACCGGACAGACAGATCAGTTTAGTACCGCCACTGTCTTTGGTGCCATAGCTTAGGAACTCATCGCCACCCACCAAGGTGATGGTCGGGATATTGGCAAAGGATTCCACATTGTTTACCAGCGTCGGCATCAGGAAGAGTCCGACTTCGGCCAAATGAGGCGGTTTAATGCGGGGGCGGCCGGCTTTGCCTTCAATCGAGTTTAAGAGCGCGGAGTTTTCACCGCAGACATACGCGCCCGCGCCGGTCATGATGTGGATGTTGTATTCAAATCCTTTACCCAGTACATTTTTGCCCAGGTAACCGGCTTTGACGGCGTTATCAATCGCGCTTTGGAACACGCGCTGAATGGTGCGATACTCGCCGCGAATATAAATATAGCCGTCATGGGAACCGAACACATAACCTGCAATGGCCATGCCCTCGATGACCCGCAGCGGGTCTTGGCCCAACAGGACTTTATCCTTGAAGGTGCCCGGTTCGCCTTCATCGGCGTTACATACAATGTATTTGGGGAATTCGGGAATTTCCAGCAGTTGCTCCCATTTGGAACCGGCCGGATAAGCAGCGCCGCCGCGTCCCAGCAACTTCGCTTTTTTAACTTCTTCAATAATTGCTTTGGGTTCCATGGTGAATGCCTTTTTCAGGCCTTCAAAACCACCGGCTTTTACATAATCTTCAACGGAATCGGGACGGATTTTTCCGCAATTGGAAGAAATCAGTTGTTTTATTTTTGACATGCCGACACCCCCCGAATGCTGTTGACTATCTCGGCTACCCGGGCCGGGTTCAGATTGCCGTACACTTCTTCGTTGATCTTGGCTACCGGACCAATATCACAGGCGCCAACACAACTGGTGTGCAACAAAGTGAAACGCTTGTCTTCGCTGGTTTCGCCGATTTTAATTCCCAGTTCGTCCTCAAACATTTTGACAACGGCATCCGCCTTGGTCACGTGGCAAGGGGTACTTTTACAAATTTCGATAACATATTCGCCCCGGGGTACGGTGGAGAACATCGCATAAAAAGTCAGTACGTCAAAAACCTTGGTCAACGGCAGTTCCAATTCTTCCGCAACCATCTGAGCCCATTCCTCTGAAACATGATTAGTCCCGGAAGCCGCCTGAATATCCATCAGGATAGAGAGCAGCTGTTCTTTGGCTTTTCCGTATTTTTCGATAATTTCGAGTACTTGTTTCGTTTTCAACTGTCCACTCATTCGGTTCATCTCACCCTTTCCTTTGCCTTTCCTTCCCAACAACACAGATGATCACATTAATTGATAAAACAATAAGACAACCGGAAAATACCGAGGCCAGCCGTAGATCCGGCTGGCCTCGTTCTGTACCGGATTTCTGGGAGACAGACGGCCCGGTTGCCCGGGCAGCCTACCGCTTCTGCCAAGCAAAAGCGGCCCATAACAGTTTAGTCGGCTTTGGGTCTGGGCAGGAAACCTGCACCTTTGACGATTTCCGGTATAGCGGCTTCCCAGCCTACCGGCATCAGATGGATACCGGCTACACCCGGCATTTTCTTCAGTTCATTACACATTTCAATCGCGATCTGGATGCCTTCCGCTTTCTTGTCTTCGGCTTTTTTCATCCGCTCGACCAAAGCGTCAGGAATAGCCATGCCGGCTACATCTTTTTGCATATAAGCCAGGGCTTTTTCCGACCGCACCGGCAAGATACCGGCAGTGATTTTTGCCCGTTGATGCAAGCCGCGCTTCACAACCAGCTCCATGAATCGAGCAAACTTCTCCAGGTCAAAAATGGCCTGGGTTTGGAAGAAATCTGCGCCGGCATTGATTTTTTTCTCCAGACGGGTCACCCGGAAATCAAAGGGATCGCCGAACGGATTTTCCACCGCGCCGATATAGAAACGGGGTTCATCCGATTTAATGGCCGAGCCGCCAATAAATTTCTTTTCGTCCCGCATCGTTTTTACCATATGGATCAGTTGGACTGAGTCCACATCGTAAACGTTTTTGCTGGTGGGATGGTTGCCAAAGGACTGGTGGTCACCGCTCAGGCACAATACGTCACGGATACCAATGCTGTACGCGCCCAGCAGGTCACTCTGCATCGCAATCCGGTTCCGGTCGCGGCAAGTCATCTGAATGATCGGCACTGCGCCGCCTTTCAGCACATGCACGCCCGCCGCAATGCTGGACAGCCGAACAATGGCCGTCTGATTGTCGGTCAGGTTGAAACCGTCAACGCAGTCTTTCAGCTCCTGGGCATGATGCGTCAGATCATGGCCGTTGGCATGCTGGGGTGGTCCCAGCTCACCGGTAACGACGAAATGTCCCTGGGAATACAGTTTCTCCAGTTTGCTCTCTGTTTTTAAAGTGTCATGATTTACCGCTGCTTCACTCATAACCGCACATCCTCCCTCACAATTTTGCGGGGACCGCCGTCACGGTTTTTGGACCAGTCTTTGACTTCAATTATCTGGCTCATCATTTCCAGACGGTTCTGACCTTTGAGGCGATCATAAATCAGCTGCCAGCCGCAAGGGGTGTCTTTGCTGATTTCGCAAACACCGTCTTGTGAACCGCCGCAAGGACCGTTCAACAGGCTCTTGGAGCAGCGGATAATCGGACAAACGCCGCCGGTTTTATCCAGCACGCACTCGCCGCACAGCGCGCAACGTTCTTCCCAGACACCATGTTCTACCGTTGCGCCGACAAATTTAGTGTTTTGTCCCGGAACAAATTTGATTTCAGGATAGGTTTCCGCCATGTACTGAACGCCGGCGCCGCAAGCCATGGACACCACGAAATCAGCATCTTTCAGATAATCCTTAAATCGGACGGCATATTCGGGATCACACTGCCGCTCAAACGTGGCGGTGGTGATATCCACCGGAGTTCCGTCCACCTCCATTTTCATCCGCAACGCGCTGGCCAGGATATCGGTTTCTTTTTGCCCGCCGGACAAACAAACCGTCACGCAACCACCACAACCGATGACCACAGCCTTTTTGGCACCTTTGATCATCGCGGCGATTTCTTCAATGGGTTTCGCTTCTGCAACTATCATACCGCTTGACTCGTCTCCTTTCTGTCCTTCCGGGCTTTTAACGGACTCGGGCCCAGTTTTTTGACCAGTTCATCCATTTCCTTGGCGATCTGGGCAAAACGGGGACCCTGGGTTCCCGACACGTTGTACATGACTAACCGGTCACCACCCACGCCTACCTGATTCAGGATATCCTGAACATGTTCCAGACGCTTACGGGCCCGGGAACTACCTTTGACGTTCATGCATTCATGTTCGGGGCAGCCGGCCACAAAAACGGCATCGGCGCCTTTCTCAAAAGCCTCCAGCAGGAGACGCCCGTCCACTTTACCGGCACAGGGCAACTCCACCGTTTCCAGTTTGATCTTACTATCGGCCGGCGGACCCAGATCAGAAGTGACCATGGCGCACAAGCGGCAAACAAATCCCACAATTTTCATGTCACTCATGTTTAAACCACCTCCGTCAGCACGGTATCCACCCGTTGCAGTACCTGCTCATCCAGATAATGATGCAGGACAATCGCTTTATTGGGACATTCGGAAGCGCACATGCCGCAACCGCGGCAATCAGCGGTAGAAATGAACGCAGCGCCCATTTCCTTTTTCTCCCGAGTAATGTTGGGAATAGTGTAAGGACAGGTCCGTACGCAGGTCAGACAAGCTGCACATTTGTCCGGATCTACTTCCGCCACTATACCACCCATCATCAGCACCGGCTGCGCCAACACCCTGGCTGCCCGGCCGGCCACTCCCCGCGCCTGCGTCATGCACTCAGCCACGGATTTGGGGCCATGCGCCGCGCCGGCGATAAAGATACCGCCGCCGGGGAAGGCAATAGAACCAATGTTGCTATGGGTTTCCGACAGGAAACCATCCTCGTTGATCTGAATCTTGAAAACGTCGGCAATCTGTTGGGCTTCCGGTGTTGCCGTCTGGGCTACCGCCAGCACCATCAGGTCCGGTTTCAGGTTCATGGTCAGCCGCGAAGCGTAATCCACCACTGACAAGCTCAACTGGCCTTTGTCGTTCACCAGCATCGGTTTGTCAGCCGTTTCATAATGGAGGAAAAGCACTCCCGCCTGACGGGCTTCCTTGAACTTCAGTTCCAGATAACCCGGCGTCCGTACATCCCGTGACAGGACATAAACGTTCGCCAACGGATTCTGTTTTTTCAGAGCCAGGGCGCTGTAAACCGACTGCGCGCAACAAGTGCGGCTACAGTAGGCATGAACATCATTCCTTGAACCCACGCATTGCATAAAGACGTAAGTTTCCCCGTCTTTTGCCTTCAGACGGCCATCCAGCAACCGGTATTGGGCTTCCGTACCGGTGATGACCCGGGGGTCTTCACCGAACAGGAATTCCGCCGGTGCATACTCATTGGTACCTACCGCCAGAACCGTGGTTCCATGATCAAGATTACGGGTGGCATTGCCCACCGCAATGGTAGTCACAAAATGCCCCTGTCGGCCTGTGGACGCGATCACCTGCGCATTTTTCAGCACTTCGATCTTATCGGATTTTTCTACCTGGGCAATCAGTTTTTCCACCGTTTGCTTGATATCATCCGCTTCCAGACTGCCGCTTAAGGTATTCACGTAACCGCCCAATGTGGCGGATTTCTCCACCAGTACCGACGGGAAACCGCGATCGGCCAAAGCCGTCGCTGTGGCCATACCGGCCACGCCGCCACCGACAATCAGGGCTTTGGGGATGACCGTTTCCGCATGCCATTGCAGCGGTCGATACCCTTTCACATCAGCCAGCGCACGTTTGGTCAACGCTACCGCCGTTTGCGTGCCGGTACCGGCTTCCTGGGCTTTTAACGGCACCACCGGCATTTCCACCAGCATCCGGTTTAAGCCGCCGGCCTGAGCCGCATCCTGAAAGAGACTCAGATTGTTTTTCATCACGCAGGGCGAAACCACGATGCGGTTCAAACCCTGAGTTGCGATCAGCTTCTGCAGTTTTTCCAGCGACGCTGGATCACAGGCTGCCTGGTCCAGTTCAACAACACTGACGTCGCCCAACTGCTTCACAGCAGCGGCCACGGCGTTAATGTCGGCCCCCATCGTGGCCAAACCGCTCTTACAGAGGAAAACACCCATCCGCAACGGTTCTTTGCTGATATCCCGCTCCGGTACCGGCTTGCGGGGCTGACGCCCTTCCGGTTTGCCCAACGTCCGGGCAGTAGCAGCTGCTGCCGCGCTGGACAATGCCAGTGTTTCCGGCACATCCAGAGGGCCTTGGCTGCCGCCGACGGAGAAGATACCTGCGCGTTTGGTACTGACGGGATCCAGCGGATCCACTTGTACAAAACCGAACTCGTTCAGGGGCAGTTGCAAAAGTTTCGCTGTTTCCTGGAGGCGGGTTGCCGGGCGAATGCCCGCGGCCAGCACTACCAGATCATATTCGCCAAACTTCTTCTCACCGGCATCCACATAACGAATGGCTAAATTTTCCGTCACCGGATCTTCTTTTACTTCTGAAATCATCGTCCGGACATATTTGGTACCAAGGTTTTGCGCTTGTGTCAAAATATTGTCAAAATTTTTGCCACAGGAGCGCACATCCAGATAGAATACCGTCACATCGGTTTTCGGTGCGTATTCTTTGGCCAAAATCGCCTCTTTGGCGGTAAACATGCAACAAATGGCAGAGCAATATTCTGCTTTGGATACGGAATCCCGGGACCCAACGCATTGAATAAACGCCACTCTTTCCGCACATTTGCCGTCGGAAGGACGCCGAATGCAATCGGCTTGATAACGGCTCTGCGTTAACAGATGTTCAAACTCCAGACTGGTCATTACGTTTTTGTAGTATCCGTAACCCAGTTCACCCTTCTTGGACACGTCATACATGCTAAAACCTGATGCCAGTACCACCGCGCCTACGGCGAGGTTCTGCGTTTGTTTGCCGGTGGCGGCATCACTAACGGTCGCCTGAAAATGGCCGGCTTCCCCTTTGAAATCCACCAGTTTGGTACCGGTATAAACCTGCACCAACGGGTTATTCATCACCCGGGTAATAAATGAACCGACAACACCGCTGGAGGCATGGATATTGCCACCCAGGAACAAAGAGGAAATATTAACCTGTTCGCCCCACGCACAGGTGGATTGTCCGTTTTTCGTCGCGGCATCCGTCAATTTCCCTCCAAGATTCGGCTCGTCAGTGATCAGATGGACCGGATAACCGGCCCCGGCCAATTCCAGAGCCGCTTGCAGACCGGCAATGCCACCGCCGATAACGAGCACATCCTTTTGCATGGCTCTCACTGCCTTTCGTTAAAATCTATGTTTTAAAGCATTCTCACCGCGGAATCATCGCATTTCCCAGCGTCGAGGCCTATGCGGCCCCGGCCCGGGTATAACCACGGGAGAAACCGGACATCCCAAGGGTGTTATGCCGGTTTCTCCCGATGATTACAGTAAATGCAATGATGTCAAGAGCGGTATAGGATCAACGATGTGTCGTTTCAGCCACTGTTTGGCATCAGGATTACCAAAGCTGATCCCCAACAACTCAGTAAAGTAGAAGATTGGTATCTTCTTTTCCACATTGTTTTGCCGGGTGTCCAGTGTGATCTGGCACAGGGGGCAGGCACTGACGATAGCGTCAGCGCCGGCGCGCTGCGCCGCGTTCACCAGATTGGCCGTGATATCCACTACCACTTCAGTTCGTGGCAACGTTAAGCTGCCGCCGCAGCAATCTGTCTTATACGACCACTTCCGCACATCGGCACCGGCCTTACGCAGTAAATGATCCATTGCCTGAGGCTGCTCCACATCGTCGAAAGAAACATAGGCAGGCCGAGTCAGCAAACATCCGTAGTAAGTCACCACTTTCAAACCGGCCAAAGGTTTTTTCACCTGTGAGCCAACTTGATCAAGGGTTTCTTTCTTCGTTAAAATTTCCAACGGATGGGTCACCGTTACATTGCCACTGTAGGAAGATCCCATAATCGTTTTCAGTTCCTCATTGGCGTCTTTCGCCTCTTCGGACCCTTCACGAAAATAATGGTCAGCTGCCTTCACCAGATTGTAACAGGCGGCGCAGGGCAAAACCAGTTCCTTTTGTTGTTCGGCTTCGGCGATCACCAGGTTCCGCAAAGGCAAAGCCATAGCCAAAAAAGTATCCGTTGAGTGCCCAGGAGTTGCACCGCAGCAGTTCCATTCCGGCAGTTCGGCCAACTCCATGCCCAAGGCTTTAAATACCGCCTCGGTGGACATGTTGTACTGCTGTGCGTTCCCGTGCAGAGAACAGCCCGGATAGTAACCTAGCTTCATGCTTTTTTCTCCTTTGCTCTCTGGAAGATTTTCTTGATTTCGCCTTTCCGCCGATGCATGGCATTGTGAGGCAGGAGCGGCATCATACCGCGTTTACCCATTTCCATACCCAAGGCCATGTCGTTGAAAAAGGTGGCCGTGCACATCTTGTAAAGCCCTACCATGCCCATGTCATAAAGCCGACCTTCGCCGCCGATCACCGGGAAACCGGCCATGCTTTTCAGGAACAGTTCACAGAAAAGCTTGATCGGATATTCTTTCTCCGGTACTCGATCGGCCGCCATCGACTCCATCTTCAACGCATCCATGATTTTGCCGGTGTCGATGCCGTTAGGACACCGAACCGCGCAGGTTTTGCAACCCACGCACAACCACGGGGTATTGCTGTCCAATACTTTGTCCCGCTCACCCAGTTGGATGAAACGCAGAATCTCGTAGTTGTTGTGCTCCATAACAGAATTCATGGGACAGCCACCAGCGCATTTCATGCACTGGTAGCAGTCGTTGATGTTTTGATGAGACTTTTTCTGGATGGCTTGGCTGAAAGAAGATGCGGTCCCATGGTCAGTATGTTTCACCGTTGACATCATTGACCTCCTTTCAAAGTTGCGCCCGATCCAGCGTAAATTACCGCTGTCTGAACACCTTCGCGTAGGAGTCGCAGTAAATATCTTGGTTCAGGATAAGGCGGGCAGTCGCAATAGCGTCTACCAGGTTTTCATCATTCGCATCACAGATGGCGGAGTCAAGACCAGCGGTCATTGCCATGATTGCAAACGTACGATTGATGATCGGACGATGAGGGCTTTTCTGGGAAATGTTAGAAAGTCCAACCGTGGTTTTGGGAGGCGGATTGGAAATCATTTTGATCTGACGAATGGTTTCCAGCGCTTCCACACCATGCTCCTGAGCAACGTTAACCGGGAGAATGATGGGGTCAATAAAGAGGTTATCCGGCTGCAGGCCATAAGCTTCGGCGTTGGCAACAAATTCCATAGCCATCGCTACACGGTCTTCCGCACTTTTCGGAATCCCCACTTTGTTGATGCACAGGCAAACAACGTCTGCTCCGTATTTAGCCGCCATCGGGAATACACGGTCAATTTTTTCTTGCTCGCAGCCGATGGAATTGATCAAAGCACCCGGTTTTCCATAGGCTTTCAGCGCTGCTTCCATTGCGTCATAATTGGTGGTGTCAATAGCCAGCGGCAGGTCGGAAACTTCTTTTACAATATTAATCATCCAAGGAAGATCTACGGTTTGGTCTTCGGAGTTGGGGCCGGTGTTGACGTCAAGGTAGTGAGCACCGCCTTCTTTTTGTTTGACAGCCCATTCCTGGAGAGGTTTCGGATCGTGCGCGCGGATGGCAGCGCCGATATCTTTGAACATACCATTAATTCTTTCGCCAATGATAATCATTAGTAAATCCTCCTTGTTTTATATTAATTTTAAAAGAACCTGCAGTAAAATGAACGCTTCAGAATGCCCTCACAATACATGACGGGACTATGGCAATTAGATTGCCGGATTAACCATCAAAGCGTCAATGTTTTTCTTGAAGAGAGCAACAGCTTCCGGATGACGCAGTACCATGATGTGAGCGCCGCCCTGAGCCAAACCGGCAGCAGTCATTGCTTCCCACAGAATGGCCCGTTCTGTCTGGTTGCCCCAGTTGGGGAAATCTTCTTCCGTAGCAACGGCTTCTTTTGCACGCCATGCTTCGTAGCCAACCTGGCAAATAACCGGCATCGACAACATTTTGTCGCCGCCGAGCGCGCCCAGACGGCCGCGTTCGAGGATAGAGTAAGTATACTCAATGCCATAACCCAAAGCAGCGGTGCTGGGGTCAATGATGATGTTTTCCGGTGCCAGACCCAACTCAGAGATCAAGATATTGGTCTGTTTGCAGATGTTGATATCCAACGGGCTTTGCGCCAACACTTTGTGTTTGTGAACCATAGCAGCGGCAGCCACAGATTTGAAGTTATCCTGTTTGGCCAGACCGATCAGCAGGTTTTCACCAGCAGCAGCTTCAGCAACCACCGGCAGTACTGCATTGTCTTTTTCGTCGTCGCCGCAACCGATAACGATCAGCGGTACACTAACTGCAGCCAAAACAGCTTTCACAACTTTAGCGCAATCTTCCGGGCTCTTATTGCCATTATCGGGATGAGCACCGGCCAGTTTGAGGTAAACCAAGTCAGCGCCAGATTCAACGGCTTTTTTAGCCCAAGCGACCGGATCACCCATTACGGAATCAAAAATTTTGTGCAGCTCAGGATGCCAGGCCGGTTTGATGTCCTGGATTTCAACGGCTACAACCGCTTTTAAAGGCATGTCGCCTTCAAATTGAAGGAACGGCATAGTGGCGTCGCCGCCGACGGTTACGGTATTGGCGCGAGTGCCACCCTGTTCTTTGGTTGCACCAATGGTAACGGTGTTAATTTTACCGGTATACTTTTCTTTCAACATGTTAGTTGCCATAGTTACGCTCCTTCCAAACTTTTATATTTGCGTTTTTTTACAAATGGCGTTTACCGCTTGTACGGCCGCCGAATCGTCCGGCAAGTCGAACAACGGCTTGCTCAACAAATCAAAATTTGCTACTTGGGAATCAAAAGGCATGATCCCGATCAAATTCAGACCTGTTTTTTGAATTTCCGCCTCGAGGGCCTTTAGATCTTCTGCCTCATTTTGCGATTTCGTCAAAACAAGATAGATGTTCTTTACATTGGATTTAATGGATTCCACCAGTTGATGCACCCGGCCGGCCGAACGGACGCTGCGGGCCGACGTGTCACTGATGACAAACATAAAATCGATGTCCTGCGATACTCTGCGGCTGATATGTTCCAGACCCGCTTCGTTATCCATTACGATATAATCGTAATTGTTACCGAGTTTGTCCAGAAAACCGCGGAGAAGATTATTGGGGAAACAATAGCATCCCGGTCCGTCCGGCCCCCCCATGACCAACATGTCAACACTCTGGGTTTCCACCAAGGATGACTGGAGTTTGTACTCAATATAAGTTTCCTGGGTCATGCCGGAAGGGATGGCCCCGCGCACTTTGGTGCTGGCAATCAGATCGGAAATGGTTTCACCCAGTTCCATGCCCAGCGCCTCGTTGAGATTGGCATTGGCGTCCGCATCCACTGCCAATATGGATTTTCCTTCACGATTGTTGACTAAATAACGTATCAACAATGCAGTAAATGAAGTTTTCCCGGTGCCGCCCTTACCGGCGACTGCGATTTGTGTAGCCATAACGTACTAAGACTCCTTTCAATTTGGCAACGGAAACCGTCAGCCTTCCACACTGGGAAACAATGACAGGTCCGTATGGGGGATAAACAACGAAGAAATAAATTCGTCCATAAACAGATTGCCAACCGACAATTCGATATAGGTCATTTTGCTGGCCAAGTTATTCGCTTCCGCCCAAGCCTCCCGGGATAAAAGCGCCATACAGGCTCCCTTTGCCGAGGTATTCCCTACATATTTGTATTTACTGGGCGGGAAATCCGGTAGCAGACCAATGGCAATGGCGTCAGCCATATTGAGATAATTGCCGAAGCCGCCGGCTACATAAATTTGCTCGATGCTGTCAATTTCAAACCCAACCAAATTTAGCAGCGTGCGTATTCCGGCAAAAACCGCCCCTTTGGCCCGCAGCAGGTTTTTGATGTCCGCTTCTGTGATAACGATATCACGATCAATGTCCGTATCTTCCTTCCAGACGAGTACAAATTCAGGGCCTGCATCACCATTTCTCATCCGGTTCGTGGGCAAAGTGGTCTGAAACTTGCCAGCCCGGTCGATAACGCCCGCCCGCTTCAGTTTCGCCAGCCCGTCAATCAGTCCTGAACCACAAATGCCGATGGGTTTGCCATTATTGATTGTAATATATTTCACTTCGTAGGTCTGCGGATCAATCTTCAGTCGCTCTATGGCGCCATGCATAGCCCGCATTCCAAAAGTAATCCCGGAGCCTTCAAAGGCAGGTCCGGCTGAGCAGGAGCAAGTTACCAGCCAATCACCCGACCCTAATACCATTTCCCCGTTCGTTCCAATATCAATTAATAAAGATATGGGAGCATCCGGGTTGCCCATGCCGGTAAACAGCGTTCCTGATACAATATCACCGCCCACATAGCTGGCCACTGACGGATAACTGAAAACTAAAGCGTCATCATTAATACGCAGGCCTAATTCCTGGGCTTTTACCACCGGATAAAAGTTCGCCGTGGGAATATAGGGTTCCAGTCGTATGTATTTGGGATCAATTCCCAAAAACAAATGCGCCATCGTCGTATTACCGGCAGTCATCATTACGCGGATATCGGATTCTTTGATCTGCTTCTGTTTCACCAACAGATCCATAATTAAGGTATTAATGGTGTCAATAATTGACTGATGAACCGTTTTGAGCCCGTCAGGTTCATCCACCGCATAAACGATACGACTGATTACATCATCACCAAAACGTGCCTGGCGGTTATGAGTACCAGCAGTATCAACCACCCTGCCTTTTTCTAAATCCAGCAGATAGACTACTACGGTGGTTGTGCCGATATCAACAGCCATACCGTACAGCGGCTTGTGATCATGACCCGGCTCAACAGCAATTACTTCAGCTTTTCCGCCAATCTCAGACAGCAGTACCGAGACTTTAAATTTTTCAGCCCTGATGATTGTTCCTAAATTACGTATAATTGGGAGAGGTACGCGGACATCCGTGCACTGTGTTTCTTTCATGAGAGCCATGGTCAGGCGATTCAAGTCGTCCCTATTGTCCTGCAAATTAGCAGCAGGCAAGACAAGCGGGATCCGGCGTAATAGAGGATTTAACGAATATCCGTGGAGAGGGCTTTCCTGGTTCTCCTGAATCAACTCTTTAAGCTGCCAGACATGCAGCAAGTAATGGCTCAAAGCTTCAGACATACCGGCATTCAACGAATTGCTGTCAACCAACACCTGATGTTTACTCATGGTCGAGATATTAGGGATTTCCACCACAATATCCTCGTCCTGCACCAGCGTCTGGCACGCCAGATTCAATCCTTTTTCCGCCACCCGTACAGCCAGATGGCTGTCTCGACGGGATTTCGCCTTACCGCTTTTTAAGCGAACAGCACATTTACCACACGTTCCGTCACCGCCGCAAGGAGCTTTAATTTCAAGATCGGCTTTACCTGCGGCAGTCAGCAAATCAGTACCTGATTCAACCTCTACCTTTACGTCTGCCGGAAGAAATGTTACGAACTGTTTGCTCATTCTTGGATTGCCCCCCTAATTACTTGACCAAGGCTACATGATCCCAACTCATACTATAAAATCAAACTATTTTATCTGGTCGGGATAGTTGGCTTTTACAAAAGCCGGAATACCAGCAGCTTCCTGCGGTCCAACAATGACGTTCAGTTTAGAGATTTCTTTCAGCTTACCGCTGATGATGGCAACGTAACCAGGAATTACAATACTGCCATGGTTAACTTTGCTCATAATGCCGAGGTTTTGAATGGTCTCCCAGATCGGCTCAGCAACGAATTTGCCGGCAGCCCAAGCGGTCAATACCGAAGCGCCGTCAGTATCCACAGCGACGATATAGCCAGGAGCCTTACTTGCGGTAACTTCGCCTTCAACTGCAAAGTAAGTCAGTGCGAAGTTGGTGCAGACATATACAGGAGAATTCGGAGTAACTTCACCGATTTCATACACTTTGGCCTCAACAGCCATCGGTTTCTGCGGATCAGTGTAAATATTCATGCGCCATGCCATCAAAGGCAGCAGTTGTTGCTTTTCGTCAGCTTTCAGACAAATGACGCTGGCGTATTTAGCAACATAAGTAGCGGCTTCCACAATCTCTTCTTTCGCATCGGTGGCCACTGTGCAGGCCAACAACGGATAGCCGAACGGACGGAATTTTTTCTTAATGGCCAAACGGCGGGCATTAACCAATTCACCCAGAGTTTTGGCTTGTTGGGTATTGCCGAAGTCAAGAACCAGCTCTTTATATTCTGCAGCAACTTTTTCTACCAAAGCTGCAGTGTCATCCAGGCCATTGCCTTTGACAACCAACGGGCAGGAGTTCGCTTTCGCCAGAGCAACCACTTTTTCCCAATTTTCCGCAGTAGCGGCATGGATCAGCGGTTTTTTCGCAGCTACAGCCGGAACAGCAGCCTCAAGAGCGGCTACGTCGCCAACCAGCAACAGGGCAAATTTCGCTTTGGCGGCAATCGCCTCTACAGCAGCTTTGAAAGTTGCTGCGTTGCCGGATTCATTGATAACAGCCACCATATCGATAGCAATGTTTTGACCGACCCGGTCCATAACCAGCGCATTGACTTTGGCAATTTTTGCATCAAGGTCAGCACCGCTCAGTTTGTCGGAGATCTGAACTGCCAAAGCAGTCGGATGATAGAAAGTTTTGTCATGACGGAAAAGGACAGTTTCGTCGCCCAGTACGATTTCTTGTTCGCCAACGC
Source organism: Patescibacteria group bacterium (assembly GCA_035560935.1). Taxonomy (GTDB): domain Bacteria; phylum Bacillota; class Negativicutes; order Sporomusales; family Sporomusaceae; genus DATMYQ01. Next base: position 20,427 of record DATMYQ010000159.1, read on the forward strand.
CTACTTTTACAGTTTTTACCGGCGGCGCGGTTGCTGCACCTAAAGTTTCTTTTGCTGCTTCCGTTGCATGGGGACACATATCCAGGGATGCTTTGCCGTTAGCCATTGCCATTGCAAAAGCCAAGCAGGTAGGTGAACCGCAATCTTTACAGTTCGTTTTGGGAAGTTGTTTAAAAATGTCCAAACCTGTTAATGCCATATTCTCTTCTCCTTTCGTATATAGAAAACATTAGACCTCTATCAGCATAAGTCCTCATTTCACGTATACAGATAGTGACCGTTTTCACGTTCACTATCTGTATACGTTACTTTTTGAACTTTATACCCTGTACAATAT
>DATMYQ010000160.1:0-34680 GCA_035560935.1 Patescibacteria group bacterium
GGTAATGAAACGGGGAAAAAAAGAAAAAAAGTGGGATAATCATTTTAGTGGACAAATGTCTCCAGCAGAACTTTACATTGAATCGCTTGGGGAACATGCGGAGCCTTTAAAATTTTACGTTACAGCAGATACTTATGTACAAAAAAAACGTGCTATAGACGAAATAAAAGGATTGTTTGATACGAACCCAATGTTCTACTCAAAGAACAAAGGAAGCGTATTTCAATATTTGGAATTTTTCCCTGATGATAAAAATTTAAAAGAGTGGAGTTATATAGCTTGTGGAAAAAAATATATATAGGACTTTCGTTTTGGCCTGAAAAACGACTAATTTAAGAGCGTGACGGTGTTTTCATCGACTCTATGTTATTGGAACATAGTATTACCAATGCTCTTTTGCAGGAGAGTGTCTTGACACTACTAGAATAGTTCGCTTTTTTACTTTGTTTATCCTTATGGAATCAGTAGATTGCCCGAGTAAATTAGCGACTAAAATGTTACTGAAATCGTAAATTTTAAGCAGCGTTTTTTCGGCATGATGCAACTGTGATCGATTTGACGAAGGAAGGCATAAGTTCTGGAATGCGGATATAGCTGGCTCAAAAGGGATAATGGAGTGTATTATTGTTAGGCGGTTTTCGGTGATGAAACAGGAACGTGAACTAAAAATTATTTTTGTTTGTTAATTGCTTCGAATGGCTACGACAAACGCCTGATATATTCTTGTTGGTAACGTAGGGAATAGTGGAGACTCTGTTGCGTTAGCGTATCTTGTCGAAAGGAAATGGGTCATGGTCGTAAACGTGCTTGCTTGGGATGAAACAGTTTTTCATTCTGAGGATATGGCATATTTAAAAAATGCCACAGATTTGCAGATCTATTCGGCTTCGCTGAATGACATTGATATGGGGTTGCGAATGGCAAGAAAAAGCGATTTGATTATTTGGCCAGCCGAGGGGACTGTGATCGCTAGGTTTCTTGAACAGCACTGGCATAATAGCCAGTTGCGTGATTTGTTTGCGGCTGCTTCGGTTCGGAAAATTGCCTGGAGTATGGATTCGCATCATCAGTGGCCGGTGGAACAAAAATTACAGAAATATTTCGACCGTTATTACCTGGCGCATTCGCCCTATATGGATAAGTTTGACGGGCAGCGGGTGCGCTGGCTGCCTTGCTATTACGGTGTGTCGGGAATTGATTCATTGCTAAACAGTATTCGGTCTGTTCCGGAGCCTGTTTGTGATATTTCCTGCTTGTTTCGTGCCTATCCGCATATTGGCGACAGAAATTTCGTCGCTTACGAGGCTGCCAAAATACTTGGGCGGATGGGCTTAAAATTTGTTTTTGGCAGTATGACGGGCGCCGGGCAGGCGCGTTACGTTGATATGCTGAAAGCGTCGAAGGTTGTGCTGAATATTAGCATTATGGATGATTTGAATTTGCGCAACTTTGAAGCGATCGGATTGAACAGGGTGATGCTGACCAATCGAGTGCCGGATCATGAACGGGTAGCGCTGGATTATCGGCACACCTATTTTTTTAAACGGGATTTGTCCGACTTTGCAGAAAAAGTGACACTGGCACTGCGGGATGAAAGCCCGGTGATTGAAACCTGGCGTAATGTGGTGAACAGGCATATGCTGATTCACCGCTATATTGACATGATTAATCAGGAATTGGGCACGGCGTATTGTGTGGCGCCCGTGGCTGATGAGTTGCCGTGTGTATCCGCTGTTATACCGGTTCGGCAATCCGCTTCCCTCACTCTGTCTTCGGAAATGGGCGATAAAATCTATAGTCAGGAAGATTTGGCGTTAAAAAGTATTTTGACATTAGTGCATTCAAGAAAAAACTTTCAATGGGCGCTGAAGGAATTTGAGCAGGCCGCCCGGCTGCCGGAATTCTTGTTTACAGATCAGCCCACGCTGCTGGCGATTCTCCAGGAAACTTTTCAGGCAGTTCAGGAACAGGCGGCGGATCAATATGCCGGGGTGCTGTTGGCGGTGAGTCTGAAGAAGATAAACCAGTCGATGGAGCAGCGGGCAACGGGATTTATAGTGCGGGAGTATGGCTCCCTGCTGCTGCAATATGCGCAAATATTAAAAATACCGGAAATAGACAGCGGCCGGCACCTGGCCAGCGTTTGGAGCGTTAAGATGGCGGAACAGCACGTTGCAGCCGGAAATTTGGAAGCGGCTTTGCTGGTGTTGAAGAAGGCTCGGGAATTGGATTCGCAGTATTTGGATGTGTATGCCTGGCTGGGACTGGTTTATCGGCGTCTCCAGTGCGAAACGGAGACGGTGGAGGCATATGAAAAGTATGTGGAACTGGCCGTTGCGACAGGTGAAGATCAGCTTGCATCGGTGCTTCCGGTAAAAAAAATGCTGTTTCATTATTATCAGCAAAAAGCAAATCAGTTTGCCCGGTTGCAGGATTTTGCCGCGCAGCGTAGTATGTTAATAAAAATGTGTCACTATGCTGCGGCACAACGAAGGATTAGCGAGGTGCTGGAGCAGCTGGTGCAGGAACGGCTCCGGCAGGGTTTGTATCAGGAGGCTATTGCGGACATTGAAGCAATAGCCCGCGAGATAGAAGCACGGACATGATGAATCCAGGTCAATGTGGATATTATTCAGGTTGAAAGAGAGGGCATTATGAGATTTTTATTTATCCATCCTAATTTTCCGGCACAGTTTGCCAATATGCTGATTGCATTGTCTCAGGCTCCCGGCAATCAGGTCGCGTTTTTGACAACGCGGACAGACGGTGAAATTCCCGGAGTACATAAGGTGATATATCAGCTTTCGCGGGAGGTGGCGAAGGAAACGCATCAGTATGTGCGCAACCTGGAAGAGGCGGTGCTGCATGGTCAGGCCGCCTATCGTGCCGCTGTCGAACTAAAAAATAAAGGTTTTGTACCGGATCTGGTGGTTGGCCATTCCGGGTGGGGTCCGACGATGTATATGAAGGATCTTTTCCCGGATACGCCGTTTATCGGTTATTTTGAGTGGTTCTATCATGCGCATGGTTCTGATGCGGAATTCGGTCCGGATGAAAAACTTAACCCGGATGCGGAATGCCGGATCCGATCGAAGAACGCGCCGATTTTGATTGATTTGTATAGTTGCGATCGGGGATACAGCCCTACTTACTGGCAGCACAGCCAGTTTCCGGCTGAATACGCCCGGAAAATTCAGGTTATTCATGATGGGATTAATACAGAAGTATATCAGCCGAAGAAAGACGCTGCGCTGATGCTCGCGGATAAGCAAATTGACCTGTCGGGAGTAGACGAAGTGATTACTTACGTCGCTCGCGGTATGGAACCGTATCGTGGATTCCCTCAGTTTATGGAATCACTGTCGCTGGTTATGGCCCGTCGGCCCCGTTGCCATGCAGTGATTGTGGGCGAGGACCGGGTGGCATACGGCAGTCCGGCGCCGGGAGGGAAGAGCTTTAAAGAACTGACGCTGGAACGTTTTCCATTTGACCCGGCCCGGCTTCATTTTACCGGTCATTTGCCCCGCAGTCAGTATTTGCAAGTGTTGCAGGCATCCACGGTTCATGTTTATCTGACCAGGCCGTTTGTATTATCTTGGTCAATGTTGGAAGCGATGTCCTGCGGATGTCTGCTGGTGGCATCGGATACTCAGCCGGTGCGGGAAGTTATCAATGATGGAGTGAACGGATTGCTGGTAGATTTTTTCCGCACGGCGCAGATTGCCGACCGAATCGAAGAAGCGTTGGATGATCCGCGGCGGCGGGCGGCGATTGGCGTTCGTGCCCGGGAATCCATCCGGGATCGTTATGAGCTTAAAAGTATGCTGGCCCGGCAGGCACAGTTTTTCAGCGCGACGATCCAGGAATATAAGAAGTAGAAGGGCGGGGCGTGGTGATTGCTGCCGTGCCCCTATCATTGGTTATGGTAAAGGAACCGAAGTAATGCAGAAATTTTGCATGGAAATATATGATGAATATGAAGATCCGGCCGGATGTCTGCAAATGATTCAGGTGGCGATGAAAGCTAGATCCGGTTCCGGGGAATTAGCTGCCTGGGGACGGACCGAGCAAAGTGATAATCCCACGTTACTGACGATACTGGGGGAGATCCTTTGCTGTCGCCATGAATTTTCGCTGGCGCGGGAATGCTTTCGCAAAGCATTGAAGGCACATCCCGATTTTTTACCGGCAGAAATGAAACTGATGGAAGTGGATTTTATGCTGGGCGACTTGGCTGCCGGTTTTTCCCGTATGTCCTTTTATCTGAATGCACTGACCCCGCACTGGTTTCGGCAGTTTCGCACCCTCTTGCCGGAGTTGAGAGAATGGCAGGGCGAAATATTTAGTGGAAAAAAGTTGCTGGTGGTGGCCGTCGGTGGATTTGGCGACAAAATCCTTTTTGCCCGTTTTTTGCATCGGATTAAAGCGCGGGGGGGAACGGTAAGCCTAATGGTTGGCAAGTCATTGGCAGGCTTGCTGGCTACGGTTAGCGGTGTAGATGAAGTTTTGGCGGATGCGACTTTTGGTGAAGTCAAAGCCAGGGGATTTCACTATTTTCTGCGATTACCGGAAGCACCGGCTATTTTTGGGATATCGCAACGGACGGTTCCGCAGGATGGTGCCTATATTACCGCGGACGTGGAACTCGTCCGGCAGTGGCAGCGGCGGTTGCCAACTGCCGGATTGAAGGTTGGCCTTGTGTGGGCGGGCAGCGGATACGGTGATGTCTCTGACCAGCGTTCGATACCTTTGTGTCAGATGATGCCGTTGCTGGCTTTGCCGGGTGTGCAATATATCAGTCTGCAGGTAGGCCCCGCTGCCCGGGAAAAGGACGCTTTGTCCGTAAAAATGCTCGATGCGGCGGATAGTTTTAACAGTTTTACGGATACGGCGGCGGTGGTTTCGCAACTGGATCTGATTATTTCTGTGGATACGGCAATGGTTCATTTGGCGGGTGCGCTGGGGCGTCCTGTCTGGGCACTGTTGCCGTATTTGTCCTCATGGCAGTGGCCGGCCAAGGGTGAACACAGCCCCTGGTATCCGTCTGCCCGCCTGTTTCGCCAGTCGGAGCAGGCGGACTGGACGACGGTGGTGCGAGCGCTGCACCATGAATTATCGCTGTATTCGCGTGGGAAATATAGTATAATAAAGGCATAATAAATTGTGATAGTGACTGGCTAAGGGAGGGAAAAACATGGCAACCCTGACGACGGGAATAAAGCTCGACGCTTCCTTTGGCGGAACTCTCTGGGTAACGGATGATACCGGCTTGACGGTCAGTCTGGCGGAATCGCCCTATACCGCTGTGATTGGCCTGGCCGGCGGCGCCGGCAATGACAGTCTGACGGGTAATGGCCTGAATAACCATATTTGGGGAGGGATCGGCGGCGCCGATACCCTTAATGGCGGCGGCAGTAATAACAGTGATACGTACTGGTGGGGAAAATATGACGGTAATGATGTGATTACCGCGCCAACCGCCAATGCTGCCGACACGGTCCAATTGTATAATGTTTCTTTGGCAGCAGTGACCTTGGTGGCGGCTGGCAGTGATCTGGTACTGAACGCAGGTAGTAGCAGCTTAATGGTTAAATCGTGGATGAACGCGGCTTCAAGGATCGGAAAGTTTGCCTTTACCGATGGAAATGTGCTATCTGGGCAAACCGGTAGCGCGGCGGATCTATTGGTGGCAGACAGCACGAATAGTTTTATTTATGGTTGGGATGGCGACGATTCTTTGGCGGGCGGGGCCGGGGCGGACCAGTTAAATGGGGGAGCCGGTGCGGATCAGTTGTGGGGTGCCGCCGGCTCAGATGTGCTTAGCGGCGGTGATGGCGCGGATACCTACTGGTGGGGAAAAAACGACGGATTGGACGTCATTGTCGCTGATGCATCCAATGTTGCTGATACCATCCGGTTGTACGACGGTGTGAAGTCTGAATTGACGGTTTCGTTGAATGGCAGTGACTGTGTACTGTCATTGGGAACGGCTCAGCTCACTGTGAGAAATTGGTCAACCGGACTGCTGGATAAAGTGATTTTTGCCGATGGCAGTGTGGGATCGTTGCAGCAACTGCTGGCGGCAACGCCAACAGCGACGAGCCAGACGCTGGCCATTCATTTTGACTATTCTCTGGACAGCAGCGGCTTTTTTCAACAGAATCCGCAAGCGAAGGCATGTCTGGAACAGGCGGCGGCACTCTGGACGTCGAAGCTAAAAGATGACTTTGCTGTTGTGCCGGCCGGCACCTTGCTGAATGTTGCTGATCCAACCACCGGTGCCACCAAAACCTTTGCCGCTACTCAGAATATTGATGACATTGTGATCTTTGTCGGTGCCAAAAATTTGGTTTCCGCTACAGCGCAAGGAGGTTCATCGGCCTACTACTATATTGGTGACAGCCTTGATAAACGCTATAACAGCACGACTAATTTTGAACCGTGGGTAGGAGCCATTTCTTTTGACAACAGTCCCAGTTTTTCAGATGGCAGCGCTGCAGAATGGTGGCTTGACCCGACACCGGCGACGAGTGGGGATGCGGCGACTGATGGCAAGGGGAAGTATGATTTCATTACGGTGGCGGCGCACGAGATTGGTCACGTATTGGGGATTGCCGGAGGAATTGATGCGTATGACAGTGAAAAGGATACTGCCGGTAACTTTGCCGGTGCCTATGCCAAGGCGGCCAATAGCGGCAAGGTGATACCATTGATTGACGACACCCATCCTAATGGCTATAGCGGCAATTTTGCGATGGAAGTGGCGATGGCGTACGGCGGCAGCACTTATGTGGGTCATAGAGTGGTTCCTTCAGCGATTGATTTTGGAATGCTGGCAGATATCGGCTATCAGGTCAGTGGGGTCAATGTCTGATGAGGGGCAGGATTTTGGCGGGAGGATGAAGAATAATACATCTTTGTATTATTGGCAATTAACGAATTTTTGCTAAAGATCAGGAAGTGAGTGGTTGGTATGAATATTTTGTTCTTGCATCCGAATTTTCCTGCCCAGTTCATGAATCTGGCCTCGGTGATGGGGCGAAATCCCCGTCACCGGGTTGTTTTTATTACGGCCCGTGAACAAGATGAGATTCCCGGGGTGCAAAAAGTATTGTTTAAGGCGCCACGAGCGGTCCACCCCAATACGCATCCCTATATCCATTCCGTAGAGTCGGCTGTCTTGCAGGGACAGTCGGTGTATCGGTCGGCAGCCGAATTGAAGCGCACGGGATTTGTACCGGATGTGATTGTTGGCCATTCCGGTTGGGGTTCCACGCTATATATGAAAGATCTGTTTCCGCAATCGGCGCTGGTGGGCTATTTTGAATGGTTTTACCATGCCCATGGAACCGACCTCGATTTTGATCCGGCCGCACCCTTAACGGAAGCGAATAAACTGCGGGTACGGACAATTAATGCCCCCTTTTTGTTCGACTTGTGTGCCTGTGATGCCGGCATCAGTCCGACCCGGTGGCAGCAGCAGCAGTTCCCGCCGGAATATCATCATAAAATCAGTGTTTTGCATGATGGCATTGATACGGAAAGATACTGCCCCAAACCGGGGGTGGGTTTGGTGTTGCCGGAACAGGGGATTGACCTGCCGGCAGGGACGGAAATTATAACTTACGTGGGGCGGGGGATGGAGCCTTATCGAGGGTTTCCGCAGTTTATGGAGGCGATGTCGCTGCTGATGGCCCGGCGGCCCGGACTGCACGTGGTGGTGGTGGGGGCCGACCGGGTCGCTTATGGCGGTGAAAAGGCACCGGATGGGAAAAGTTTCAAGGAGCACATGCTGGAAACTTTTTCTTATGACCTGTCGCGTATTCATTTTACTGGCCTCCTGCCCCGTTATTTGTATTTGCAGGTATTACAGGCCTCGGCGGTACATGCCTACCTGACCCGGCCTTTTGTGCTGTCCTGGTCATTGCTGGAAGCGATGGCCGCCGGCTGTATGATTGTGGCTTCAGATACGGCGCCGGTGCGGGAAGTCATCCATGACGGAATAAACGGACTGCTGGTGGATTTTTTTTCGCCGCAGCAAATGGTTCTAAAAATTGAAGCGGCATTGGAAGACCGGCAGCAGGCAGCGGTGATGCGGCAACGGGCCAGGGAAACCATTGTGGAAGGATACGATATCCGCCGCCTGTTACCGCAGACATTGCAGTTTCTTGAAGAGACCGCGGCGCAGGTAAGACGGCGTTCTGTGGTATAGGAGGAAGTTATGCGCGTTTTACTTGTTCACCGCAGCTATCCGGGACAGTTCCGTTATTTGGCGGCGGCGCTGGCGACGATACCTGGATGTGAAATAGTATTTTTGACGCTGGCGGAAGCCGGGTGTGATGATTTGGGAATTTGCCGGGTTCAGTATCAGCCCACCCATAAAGCGTCGATGGCGACCCATTCTTATGTGCGCAACCTGGAAAATGCTGTCGGTTTTGGGCAGGCAGCTTACCGCTCGGCGGCGCAACTGAAAGCATCGGGCTGGGAGCCGGATATTATTCTTGGCCATTCCGGCTGGGGGCCAACGTTGTTTTTGAAAGATATTTTCCCCCGCTCGGTGCTGCTCTGCTATTACGAATGGTTTTATCGGGCCAGAGGATCAAGCCACGGCTTTGATCCGGCTGTGCCGGTGACACCGGATATCGAGGCTGAGGTGAGGACGAAGAATGCGGGAATACTGTTGGATTTGGCCAGCTGTGATGGAGGAATTTGTCCGACGCACTGGCAATGTTCCCAGTTTCCAGCGGAGTTCCGGACAAAAATCGAAGTGCTGCATGATGGCGTTCATACGGAATATTTTGCACCGAAGGCAGACCAGCCGCTGCTATTGCCCCGTGTGGGACTGGAACTGGCTGCTGGGTCGGAGGTTGTCACCTATGTGGCAACCGGTATGGAACCAATGCGAGGATTTCCGCAGTTTATGGAAGCGGTGTCTTTACTGCAGCGCCAGCGCCCTCACTGTCAGGTGATTGTAGTGGGCGAAGACCGGATTGAGTACAGCAATCCGCTGCCTGACGGACGAACTTACCGGCAGCAGGCGATGGAACAGCACCCGTTTGATTTGTCCCGGTTACATTTTACGGGACGTCTTTCACTGGATGAATTGCGGCAGTTGTTTTGGGTTTCCCGGGTACATGTATATCTGACCTATCCTTATATTTTATCGTGGTCGATGCTGGAGGCGATGGCCAGCGGCTGTCTGGTCGTTGCGTCGGATACGCCGCCGGTGAGGGAATTTATTGAACATGGCGTCAATGGAATGCTGACTGACTTTTTTTCGCCGGAACAGCTGGCTGATACGGTAGCGGGTATGTTGGAGGATCCGGGCGCGACGGCGGCGATGCGCCGCCGGGCCCGGGAAACTATTTTAACCTCATACGATTTACAGCGAATTTTACCCCGGCAGGTAGACTGGCTACGCCGGGCTGCCGGTCATCGGCACAGAGGGGGATCATGAGTATGAGTGAAAGTACCATGAAGGCGCCTGCCGCCGCTAGTGTGTTCGACAACCCGTTGCAGGCTCCGGACCGGCGGCTGTTGCGGTATATTCCGCCGGATGCAGCGCTGGTGTTGGATGTCGGGTGTGGGAGCGGAGTTAACGGCGCTTGCTATAAAAGTATCAACCCGCACGGGCGTTATTGGGGGTTGGAAAGAGACCCGGAACAGGCTCGCCAGGCGGCTTGCCGCTTGGACGCTGTCTGGTGTGGTGATCCGGCCGGTTTGAATTTGAATAGCTTGGCGATACCGTCGGCGGGTTTGCAGTGTCTGGTATATGCGGGCGAGCTGGAGCGGGTGACGAATCCGCAGGGGCTGTTGTGCCGACAGACAGAACTGCTGGCCGCAGATGGCGTGGTGGTGGCGACTTTTCAAAATGCCGCTCACTGGCGCACTCTGGGCGGGTTGCTGTTAAATGAGAAATTCTGTCTGGAGGAAAAGTGCAATGAACGATATTTGCCGGCGTTTACGGCCGGGGGTATCCGGGAGTTGTTTAGCAGGGCGGGACTGACGGTGATCCGCTTAGAAGCGGAAGAAGAGCGGGGCGCGGAATTTGAACGGTTGTTGCGGGAATTACAGCCGATGATGCTTTCCAGGGGAATTAAAGAATCGGATTTTGCCGCCCGTTTGGCCGCGCGCCGTTTTATTGTTCAAGCGGTGAAGCCGGAAGCTGCTGTACGACCGTTACTGGTCCAGTCGCTGCTGGGTGAGACATTGGTTTGTTCGCGGGTCAGAATATCAGAACCGGGGCAATTTATAGCGTCAATTCCCGGAGTGCGGACGGAAGAAAATCAGGGAAACGTCAGCCTGTATCCGTCCAGTGAGCACCAGGACAAGGTCTTCATCTGGCAACGGACCTGGCCGTCTTTTCCTGCCGAAATTTATAAACAAAAAGCGCTGGTGGACAGGGGTTATCTGATTGTTGCCGAAATTGATGACGATCCGTTACGGTGGAAGGAATATCACGAAAGTAATCAGTTTTTTGCTTTTCGCGGCTGCCATGGAATTCAGACATCAACAGAGCCACTGGCTGAGTATTTGCGCCGCTGGAATCCGAATGTGGCGGTATTTCCCAATCAATTGGCGGTATTGCCAGCGTTGCGGCCAGCGGTTGACAGTGAGCCGGTGTGGTTGTTCTTCGGCGCTTTGAATCGGGAAGACGACTGGGCACCGCTGATGCCGGTGCTGAACGACGTATTGAGCCGTTACGGTGAAAAAATTCGGGTTCGCGTTGCCCATGACCGGCAATTTTATGAGGCGTTGACCACATCATATAAAACGTTTGTGCAGTTTTGTCCCTACGAGACCTATCAACGTTTGCTGTACAGCACGGACATTAATTTGCTGCCGCTGCTACCCAACCGGTTCAATAGCATGAAATCGGACCTGAAGTTTATTGAATCGGCTGCCTACGGGGCGGTGGCGCTGGCCAGCCCCACGGTATATTCCGGAACGGTTGAGCATGGTGTTACCGGTTTTATTTATCATTCACCGGAGGAGTTTGGCCGGTATTTGTCGATGCTAATCGAAAATCCGGAATTGCGTCGGACCGTGCAGACGACGGCTTATGCGTGGGTGCGCGACCGGCGGCTGTTGTCGGGCCATTATCGTCAGCGTGTGGAATGGTACCGGACTATGTTGGCCCGGTTGACGGAGCTGAATCAGGAATTGAGGCAACGGGTACCGGAGCTTTTTGCATCCGGAGAACGGCTGTGAATCGGGTACCGGCGAAGGACGCCGAATGGGAATCCTTGGCGCAGCAATACTGGATCGGTAAAAATTATGCCCGGGCCGGTGAAATTTATGTGGCAGCGGCCCGACAATTTCCCCGGAATTTTTGGCCGGCTTTTCGTGCCGGGTGTTGCGCTTTTTATGAACAACAGTTTGCGTTGGCGCGCGAATGGTTTGAAAAAGCTCGGATCTTGAACCCGGATCATGTCGAAAATCAAATTAATCTGGGAGTGGTATATAATCGTCTGGACATGCGTGAACGGGCGACGGATCAACTGCGTCAGGTGTTGACGCTGTCGGCGGCTACGGCTTCCCAGGCGGCGCTGACACATTTTAATTTGGGAGTGATTTTGGCGGATCAGGGTGACAAAACCGCTGCGATGGAAGAATATCGGCGCAGTGTGGCTTGTCGGACGGATTTTTCTGCCGCCTGGCTGAATCTGGGTATGTTGTGGCACGATCAGGGAGATTATGCGCAGGCGGAAACATGCTATGCTCACGTGTTGGCCTGTGAACCCCGGCATGATAAGGCTCAATTAAACCTTGGCAACACGTATTTTGTTCAGCAGCGGCTGACGGAAGCGGCCGCCTGCTACCGTCAGGCGCTGGCTGTCAATCAGAATTGCTGTGAAGCCCGCTTTAATCTGGGTCAGATTTTGTTGCTGCAAGGCAGGTTTCAGGATGGATTACCCTTGTTTGAAGACAGAGTGCAAATGAAAATATACGAGGAGCAAAATCGCCTTTATACACCTGTGTACGCAGGGCGGTCCCGCTGGCAGGGGGAATTTTTCAGCTGTCGTCGATTGTTGATACACCAGGATATGGGATTTGGCGATACGTTGCAGTTTAGCCGTTACCTGCCGTTGGTGAAACAGCGGGGCGGTGTGGTGCTGTTGGCGGTGAAGAAGCCGTTGCTGCGTTTGTTTGCGGGGTTCCCGGGAGTGGATGAATTGGTGGATGAACAGGAACTTGTGGAGGAACGAACCCAGTTTGATTTATATGTACCGTTCATGACCCTGCCGTATATTTATGGATCAACCCTGGCGACATTACCGCCGCCGCTGGCTTTTGTGGCGGAATCGGTCGATTTGCCTGTCCGCTCAGGGATGCGGGTGGGGTTGACCTGGTCAGCCGCCAGACCGCCGCAGTCCAGTCCACGTTCCCGATCAGCCGCATTGGCTGATTTGGCCGGACTGGCTAAGGTGGATGGAATTGACTGGTATTCGTTGCAGACCGGTGAGGCCGCACAGGAAATAAATCAAGCATTGGCACCTGGATTCAAGGTGCGGGCGTGTTTGCCGGCGACGGCTGACTTTGCGTTAACGGCGGCCTGGCTGAAGGAAATGGATCTGGTGATTACGGTAGATACTGCGACGGCACATTTGGCCGGCGCGTTGGGTATACCCACCTGGATATTATTGCCGTTTGCTCCGGATTGGCGCTGGTTATTGCAGCGGGAGGACAGCCCCTGGTATCCGTCCGTGCGTTTGTTCCGGTCGGCGGTAGCCGGCGACTGGCCGGAGTTGGCTATGCGGGTGGCGTTCGCTTTACAGCGCCAAAAGGAGTGTTGAACAATGAGTTTTGAAGAAGGACTGCGGTTGCAGCAGGCTGGTGACCGGGAGGGCGCGGAGGCCCATTATCGCCAGGAACTGACGGTCAATCCTCAGCATGAAAATGCCTGGATGAATCTGGGCGTCATTTTGAAAGGACGCGGTGATTTCGCGGCTGCGACGGAGTGCTACCAGCGGGCTTTGGCTTTGACTCCTCAAAAAAGAGGCGTATGTTATAATTTGGGTAATCTTGAGCTGGCGCAGGGTAATCTGACGGCGGCGGCGGACTACTTCCGGCGGGAACTGGCACTTGACCCCAATGACGGCAACGTACTGACCAATCTGGCCCGCGTTTTAGAAGAAGCAGCAAAATGGGAGGAGGCGCAGGCGATCTACCAGCGGGTGGCGCAGCTGCGGCCCGAAGATGCGGATGCCTGGAACAATTTGGGCAAAATCTTGCTGAGCATGAACCGGCCAGCGGCGGCAATGGCGCATTTTGAGCGTGCGCTGGTTTTGGACCCCGGCTTTGTGGTGGCTCGCAGCAACCGTGCCATTGCGCTGAAAGCCCAGGGGCGTCTGGAAGAGGCAGTGCGGGAATATGAGGCGGCAGTGGCCCAGGATTCCGGACGGCCGGAAATCCGCAGCAACCTTTTGTTTACGCTGCAATATCAGGAAAAATGGAATGCTGAGCGGATTTTTCTGGAACACCGGGAATGGGCGCGCCGGCATGCGGATGTTGTGACGCTGATGCCGCCGGCGGCAGAACGCCGGACTGGCCGGTTAAGGATTGGCTATGTATCTCCTGATTTTCGCAAACATTCGGTGTCTTTTTTCATTGAGCCGGTACTGGAACGACATGACCGGAACCGGTTCGAGATTTTTGCCTACGCCGATGTTATGAGACAGGATGAAGTCACAGAACGAATCCGGGAGAAAGTCGACGTCTGGCGGAATGTAACCGGTTTGGATGATGAACGGGTGGCCGCAATGATCCGGGACGACGGCATTGATGTTTTGATCGATTTGGCTGGTCATACGGCCGGCAACCGGTTGCTGGTTTTTGCCCGGCGGCCGGCGTCTGTGCAGATGACATGGATTGGTTACCCCAATACCACTGGTATGACGACGATGGATTATCGCATTACCGATGCCCAGGCCGATCCGCCCGGTATGACCGAGCAGTGGCACAGTGAAAAATTGCTGCGCCTGCCGGACTCCTTTCTTTGTTATCGCCCGCCTGACGAGGCGCCGCCGGTGGGGGCGCTGCCAGCCGCATCCGGCCAGAGAGTGACTTTTGGCAGTTTCAACAACTTTGCCAAAATATCGCCCCGCACTTATGATTTGTGGGCTCGGGTCCTGCAAGCAGTTCCCGGCTCCCGGCTATTAGTTAAAATTGCGGGAAGTACGGATGAGCATAGTATGAGTGAACGCGTTCGTCAAGAGCTGGCGCAACGGGGAATTGGACCGCAACGGCTGGAGACCGTAGGTGAAGTCGTTGGCGCCGCCGCTCATTTGTCTCGATACCATCAAATTGACATTGCGTTGGATACGTATCCCTATCATGGGACGACGACAACCTGTGATGCCTTGTGGATGGGTGTGCCGGTGGTAACGCTGGCTGGTGGGACGCATGTGTCGCGGGTGGGGGCAAGTTTGCTCACCGTGGCAGGCCTTGCCGACTGGATTGCCGCAAACGAAGGAGAGTATATAGCCATTGCCGCTGCCAAAGCCGCGGATTTGAAGGCGTTGGCTGAATTAAGGTCTGGTTTGCGGAAACAACTGGCATCGTCGCCGTTGACGGATGCCTGCCGTTTCACCGCTGCATTGGAGACGGCTTTGAAACAGGTTAGCGGCCGGCAGAACGGAAATGCTGCTTTTTATTATGTCCCCGACGGTTACGAAACCGGCGGCGGGGTTAATATCCTCGGCCGCCAGGCTGCCGGCGAGGGTTTTTTACAGAGTTTTATCCGCACCGCTGGTGTGGAGTCATTTTATTGTTATACGCCGGCAGCGGAGTATTTTACGCATTTTACCAACCGGGTGCAGGCGGTGCTTGGACCGGAAACGGTTTGCCGGCATCTGCCCGCTTCTCGTCCGGTAGATTTGGCCGAAGTAGGCTGTTTATATCTTCCGGATCCTGGTGTTGCCGCTGCGGCCTGGCGTCGCCGCTGGCATGGGTGTCGCTCGTACAGTCTTTGTGGTGTTACTCACACTACGGCCAGTGACCGGGTTATGGATGCTATTGGCTCCTTACTGACGGCCCCAGTACAGCCTTGGGACGCATTGGTGTGTACGAGCCGGGCGGTACGGCAGACTGTAGATGGATTACTGGAGCGTTACGGGGATTACCTTAGCCGCCGATGGGGCGGGGGGGGGCGACCGGCTGCTGGCCTGGAACTGCCGGTTATTCCGCTGGGGGTCGACTGTACCCAGTTTCCACAGGGCGAAGAGCGTCAACGGGTGCGGGCACAATACCGGCAAAATATTGGCGCCGGACCGGATGACATTGTGGTATTGTTCGTGGGACGCCTTAGTTTTCACAGTAAGGCGCACCCGCTGCCGATGCTGCTGGGGCTGGAAGAGGTTGCCCGAAGGGAAGGACGGAATATTATCCTGGTTCAGGCCGGTTGGTTTTTCAATGAATCAATTGCCCGGACGATGCAGGAAGCGATCAGAACTTTTGCGCCGTCAATCCGGGAAGTTTTTCTTGACGGACGGCGTGACGAGATTCGGAAAAATATTTGGGCGGCCGCGGATTTGTTTGTATCGCTTTCAGATAATATTCAGGAAACGTTTGGCTTAACTCCGATAGAAGCAATGGCTGCCGGTTTGCCGGTTCTGGTCAGTGACTGGGATGGTTACTGTGATACTGTGCGGCATGGCCGGGAGGGATTTCGTATTCCCACGCTGATTCCGGCCCCGGATGAAGCCGGAAGAGAACTGGCCCAACGTTATGGTAGCGGTCTGACAAATTATGATCAGTATATTGCTGCGGCCAGCCTGATGACGGCAGTAGACCCGGCGGCGTTTGCGGATGCCTGCGCCACCTTGATCCGTCAGCCGGATTTGCGGCGGCAAATGGGTGAGGCGGGTCGCCAACGGGCGTTGCGGTATTACGACTGGCCGGTGATTGTTCGGCGCTACCAGGAATTGTGGCAGCATTTGGCGGAGATACGTCAGCAGGCGCCAATGATGGCGCCCTGTGAAGCTCATGAAACTCCTCAGCCCCTGCGGGATGATCCGTTCCGGGTTTTTGCCGGTTACGCCACTGCTGTTGTTGAAACTGACAGCCGGGTTGCGTTGGCGTTCGGGGCGGACAGTGCCCGTTTGGATTGGTTGCGGTCATCGGCGATAAATACCAGTATTACGCCTGATCTACTGTTGACCCGGGATGAGCAGGTGATGCTGCTGGAACGGTTGCAGCGCTGCCATTGGATTACTGTTGGGGAGTTATCTGCTGTATTGTCGCCTTCACGGGGACATTTGCTGGCCGCGACTTTGACCTGGCTGGCAAAAATGGGTTTGATACGTTTGCATGGGCGACTGGTAAAGCGCTTGCCGGATATTGACTAGTTTTCATTGCTTTTGTTAGTATATAAGAAAATGAAGATAGAAATTTGACGCGAAGGGGATGAACCCAATGGGGAAAGAGGAGCGTTTTTCCTTGCCACCGGAATTGCAAAAGCGTTTTCGACAGGCGATGAACGATCATCGTGCGGGTAAACTGGACAAGGCCGCTGCCGTTTACCGACGGGTGTTGGAGCACAACCCGGAACATCCGCCGGCACTGAATTTGTTGGGACTGATTGCCTTGCAAAATCATAAGGACGATCAGGGGCTGGAATTGTTGCAACGAGCCGTGAAGAACGATCCGGATTACGCGGAAGCTTATGGCAATCTGGGTACTGCATTCTTGCGACAGCACCGAATACCGGAGGCGGTTCAGGCTTTATGCCGCCTGACGGAACTGAAGCCGGAAGCGGCGGAAGCGCATAATCAATATGGCACTGCGCTGGCAATGCAGGGTGATCTGGTAGCTGCCGCTGCCAGCTTTGAGCGGGCTCTGGCGTTGAGACCGGATTTTGCCGCTGCACAGACGAATTTAGGCCAGCTGCGGCGTGAAGCCGGTGCGCTGGAACAGGTGATTGGAGCTATCCAGGAGCAGCGTAAACAAGGAAATCTGCCGGCTGCAGAGAGTTTGTGCCGGAACGCCCTGTTAAAATATCCGGGCCAGGCAAAACTGCATCATATTATGGGAGCTGTTTTTTTCCAGCAGGGAAATTCGGCATTAGCAGTGCAGTCATTTGAAAAAGCAGTGGCGTTGCAGCCTGATTATGCCGATGCTTTGAATAATTTGGGCGCAATTTACCAAACCGGAGGGGACGTTGCCAAGGCGAAAAACTGCTTCGAACGGGCACTGGAGGCGAATCCCCATCATGGCGATGCACTGAATAATTTAACATTTTTATCTGTGGCCCAAGGGGACTGGGAAAGTGTTGGTTTGTTGCTTGGTCGCTTGGCGGCAGTCAGCCCGGAGCGAATCGACATCTATCGGCAGTTGGCTGAAACTCTGCATAAACAAAAGAATTTAGCAGGAGCCGGTACAATTTACCGGCAGCTTGCCAGTATGCAACCGAACTCAACAGAAAATTGGAAAAAAATAGGAAATATATTAGTGGATGAATATCGCTATGAAGAAGCGTTGGAGAAATATGATCATGCCCTGCAGTTGGATCCGGAATATGCAGCAGTGCACTGGAACCGGGCACTGCTGCTACTACAACTGGGACGCCTGGAAGAAGGGTTTCAGGAATATGAATGGAGATTGAAAGTGCCGGAGTTTGCTCCTTGGTTTTCACGCTGCGCCACACTGCCTTTATGGGATGGAGATATTTTTTCGTTGAAACGATTATTGATTCATGATGAACAGGCAATGGGGGACGTATTGCATTACGCACGCTACTTTCCTCTGGTCAAAGCCAGGGGCGGCGTGGTTTCCCTGACTACTAAAAAACCCCTGCAACGGTTGCTGCAGGGAGCACCCGGATTGGATGAAGTGATTGAGCACGGTAGTGCAGAATGGGATGCGGCAGCGTATGACGCATACATTCCGTTGATGAGTTTACCCCGTATTTTTGGCACCACGCTGAATACAATCCCTGCTCCCATGCCCTATTTGACGGCGCCGCCAGAGATTGCCGCCGCTTGGCGCAGCCGGATGACGGACGGCGGGCTTAAGATCGGTCTGGTGTGGGCGGGGAACAGCTATGCCGGTGAAGACTACAACCGTTCGGCCAGCTTAGCAGCGTTTGCGCCGTTGGCTCAAATTCCTGGCATCACTTATTATAGTTTGCAAAAAGGGGTGGAGGCGCAGCAAGCCCAAAAACCGCCACAGGGACTTAATCTGGTGGACTGGACGGCGGAATTGAAGGATTTTGCTGATACGGCTGGTCTGGTGACCAATCTTGATCTGGTGATTACTGTCGATACCGCAGTGGCTCATTTATCGGGCGCACTGGGGATACCGACCTGGACCTTGCTGCCGTATGGGCCTGAGTGGCGCTGGTTGCTGGGGCGAGGGGATAGCCCCTGGTATCCGCGGATGCGTTTGTTCCGACAGTCTAAACCCGGTGAATGGACGCCGCTGGTAGAGCGGATTTGCCAGGAATTGACGGAGGCGGTGAAGCGGCGTGCCCGATAAAGCAAAACGCGGGGTGGTCTATTTTGTCTGGGGCCGTGAAATTTGGGGTCAGGATACGGGACACTTTTTAAAGCGGTCTATTCAGTCACTGCACCGCTTTCATCCGGATATGCCGGTGCAGGTGTTCCGCCTGCCGCCGGAGGCAACGCTGCTGGAAAAGGCGGTGGTGTTTCGGGCGACGCCGTTTGAGGAAACGTTGTTTTTGGACATTGATACGATTGTGCTGGACCGTCTGGATTTTGGCTTTGAGCAAGCCCGGCGTTTCGGTCTGGCCTGCTGCATTAACGAGTCTCCCTGGGCTCGTCGCTACGGGGGTCTGAGCGGAGATATGGTGGAATATAACACCGGAGTATTGTTTTTCAGCCGGCAGGCGGAGGCGGTGTTCACCCGCTGGGAGCAGTGTGTCCGGAATACCGATTCGTCGATGCAGTTTTGGCGGGATGGAGAACTGAAAGTTATGCCGCTGAATGATCAGGCCGGTTTTGCCCGGGCTGTGGCTGAGACAGGATTTAATCCTTTTGTGCTGCCACTGAATTGGAACTATCGGACACCGTTTCATCAGGAATTTTTTGGCCCGTTGAAAATATGGCATTCCTATACGGAAGTACCGGAAAAGATAAAGGCGTTTAATGAAGAACAATGCCGGCAGGAAAGCGTGATTCGCTTTTCTGCCGGCGACCGGTTCACCGTGGTAAGATTGTAAACGGGTATTAGAGACTGGCGGCGATTCGGCAAACCGGTTTGCTCCAGTCATCAGCCTGGTCCTGGCGGAATAACCGCACTGTCGGGTACCAGGGGCTGTCGTTTCTTTCCAGCAGCCAGCGCCAGCAGGGCGCTTTTGTGACCAGAATCCAGGTGGGTTTGCCCAAGGCAGCAGCCAGATGGGCAACCGAAGTGTCAATGGTAATCACAAGATCAAGATTGGCGATCAGTGCCGCTGTGTCGGCGAGGTCGCGAATATGACAGGTAAGGTCGATGAGCGGTAGGCCGGGCGGTGGAGATTGCGCCTGCTCTGCCGCTTCTCCGATTTGAAGACTGAAGCAGGTAATACCTGATACTTCGGACAAGGGAGCGTAGTCTGCCAGAGAGAAGCTTTTCCGGGTATTACCGGACCAGACCAGCCCGATTTTGCGATTGGTGGTTGCTGGCAGGCGGGCATGCCATTGGCGGACCAGCTGGGGGTTGGGACGCAGATAGGGAACGTTGCCGGGGATGGTGTCAAGAGTGGTGGAAAAAAGATGCGGCAGGCTCATTTCCAGCGTTGTCAGGTCGGCGTTAGCGGCAACGCTGTGCTGCCGAGTATGAGGGATCAGTTCGTCAATGCCGGGAAATCCTGACAGCAGCCGCAGCAATTTTTGTCCGGCGGCAAAAATGACGGTACCGCCGCGTTCCTTGACCAGCGGCAGATATCGCAGCATTTGCAGAATATCGCCCAGACCCTGGTCATTGTAAATCAATAAACGCTTTCCGGGAAACGGTTCGCCTTGCCAGCGGGGACCCGTTAGCATCCAGTCTTCATATACCCCCAGGTGTTTGAAATGGGTTCGCCATTCATAGTGGCGAAAGCCGGTTGACAGATCGCCGGCAAGCAGCAGGGCCCGCGAATAGTTCCAATGGATGAGGGGGTCCTGCGGTGTCATTTCCAGTGCCCGCTGGAAGGCCGCTAACGCGGGCTCGAGACGGCCGGTGTTTTTTAAGGACACACCCAGATTGCCAAAGGCGGCGGCATTGTTGGAGTTGAGGGTTACTACCCGCGTAAACCAACCGACGGCTGTGTCGTACTGGTCACGGGCATGGCAGGCCTCACCCAGTTTATGCCAGGCTTCCAACAGCAGAGCGGGGGCTTTCTTGTGTTCCGGACGCAGGAAAAAGGAAGTTTCCCAGCGTTGTACGGCCGCTTCCAGATTTTGAGATGTATAATAAATGTGGCCAAGGATTTCGTGGGCCTCGGCATTGAATGGATCAAGCGCCAGTAAATGCAGGCAATGGGATTCCGCTTCGGATAGGCGTTTTTGTGCCATCAATTGATGGGTTTGCTGACGCAGCCGTTCGATTTGGCGCTGCGGCGGCAAATCGGGCCAGCAGTTACCCCGGGGTGTGTGCTTATTGTCGGTTTGTGCAGGATTAGTTATCATTGTTTCGCTTCCTTTGCAGTATTTGGCGAAGAATTTAACTCTGCCGCCATTCGCGCGAAGACAGTCCGCCAGTCATCAGCCGCCGTTTGACGAAACAGTTTCATCGTCGGATACCAGGGGCTGTCGCTGCGGTCCAGGAGCCAGCGCCATTCGGCGACCAGGGGCAATGCGACCCAAGTCGGTCGGCCCAGTGCTCCGGCCAGGTGGGCAACGGCGGTGTCGACAGTGATCACCAGGTCTAGCTGCGCGATCATTGCGGCGGTAGCGGCAAAATCATCAAGGTCACCGGTTAGATCGACCAGTGGCAATCTGACAGAAGTCGCAGAGGATTGGTTGGTGGGAGCGTCTTTTTGCAGGCTGTAAAATACGGTGTTGCCGACCGTTGCCAGCGGCGCCATATCGGCCAACCGGCAGGAACGGCGGCTGTCATTGGGATGTTTAGGGTTGCCAGCCCAAACCAGGCCGATGCGCCTGGGTGCGGGAGCAAGTCGGGCTTGCCATGATTGCAACAGATCTTCGGAAGAGTGAAGATAGGGCTGAAAGGGTGGTAAAGTTGTCAAAGTGACACCCAGTAGATGAGGCAGGCTGAGTAGCGGTATCATCAGATCGAATTCGCCGCCGGTCAACAATGGCTGGTGTGGAGAGTGTTCCAGTAACCGGTCGACACCGGCGACATTACTGCAAAGACGCAGCATTGCCGAAGAAACAGAAAAATAGATTTTTCCGCCACGGGCTTTGGCCAGAGGCAGGAAACGCAAAAACTGAATGACATCGCCAAATCCTTGCTCTTCGTAGACCAGCAATCGACCGTTGAAGGGTTTGCCTTGCCAGCGAGGGCGCACCGGCAGCCAGGGAGTTGCCGGGGTATCGGCCTGATGCAGGCGTGATTCATAACGTGTCAGGCCTTCGATGAAGTTACCTTGCTGTAACAACGCCAGCGAAAGGTTCCAGTTGGTGGCGCTGTGCTCGGGATTCAGCGCCAGCGCCCGACGATAAAAACGGAGAGCTTCATCATAGCGGCCCAGTGCATTTAATACTACGCCGCAGTTACTCAGCGCTTCCAGGTAGTTTGGCTGCAAGACCAGCGCCTGCTGATAATGCCGCAGAGCTTTTTCCGGACAGGAGGCTTTTTTTTGCAGGTTGCCCAGGTTATTGTGGATAGCGGGCATTCCCGGGTCCAGAACCAACGCCTGTTGGTAGCAGCGATAAGCCTGTTCAGGCTGTTGCTGTGCCTCATAACAGCGACCCAGGTTGTTGTGTGCCGCTGCAAACTGAGGATCGAGAGACAGCGCCTGACGGTAATAGCCTGCCGCTTCTTCATAACGGCAGGCGTTTAAGAGTGTGTTTGCCAGATTATAAACTACACCGGCGTTTTGCGGGGCCAGCTGCAGCAATTGCTGATAACACTTCAGTGCCTCTTTGCTCCGGCCAGCGGCGTTGAGCATGACGGCCAGGTTGTTTAAGTGTTCTGGGTTCTCCGGATCCTGAGTCAGCAGGTCATGGCACAGTGCCGCCCCGTCGCTGAATCGCTTTTCCTGATACAGGCGCTGGATTTGCTGCGCGATGTTGTCCGGCGATTGGAGTAGTTGAGACTGTTTCATAGGATTGCCGCCTTTTGACGAAGTAGGTTGGACTGGTGCCAGGAATTCAGTTCCTGCATAATCTGTTGGACCACTGCCGGCCAGTCGCCGGGCCGGGGCTGGCGGAACAAGCGGAGGCTGGAATACCAGGGGGTGTCGCTGCGCTGGAACTGCCATCGGCTTTCAGGAAAGAAAGGCAGAAGCACCCAGGTGGGTTTGCCCAACGCTCCGGCCAAATGGGCTGTTGCTGTATCAATGGTGATGACTAGGTCCAACTGGGCGATCAGCGCGGCCGTGTGGGCGAAATTTGTCAGTTCAGGCGCAAAGTCCCGTGGCTGACGGGGAGTACTCAATGGGGTCAACTCTTCATGGCCGGCACCAATTTGCAGGCTGACAAAAAAGAATTGGGGGAGGTGAAACAGTGGCGCCAAAGCGGCCAAGGGGCAGGTCCGGTCTAACGCCCGGTTTTTATTTTTTGCGCTGCCGTGCCAGACCAAGCCGATGCGAGCAGCAGAAGTTCCTGCTTCTAGGTTCACAATTTGCCGCCAATGCTGTTCCAGTTTTACTGGTGGCGTCAGGTAAGGGGCCATCGGTGAAAGAGGTGTTATTCCCAACAGCAACGGGAGCCGTCCCAGTCGGACATGAAAATCATAATGGGGCCGCAAGACCGGTAAGTGTTTCGGGGAATCGCCGGCCAGCAGCTTGTCAAAACCGCTGGCACCGGCCAATAGTGGGCAAAGCGACGGCTGGGCCAGCAAAGTGATGTGGCCTCCCCGTTGTTTGATCTGAGGGAGGAAGCGAATATTTTGCAAAGTGTCTCCCAGACCGCCCTCGTTGAATACCAGCAGACGTTTGCCGGAAAAACATTCACCGTTCCAGGCGGTTAAAGGACCAAAGAGACTGGGAAAGTTTCGGGAAAGCAGTTGATCATAATATTGCCAGCCGGCGGACCATTTTCCCTGGGCGACCAGCGCATGAGAAATATTGGCGGCTGCTTGGGATGACTGCGGATCTAACTGCAACGCCCGCTGGTAGGATTCGATGGCTTCCTGGCAATGTCCCAGCGTGTTCAGGCTGTAGCCAATATAAAAATGCAGACCGGGAAAATGCGGGGCCAACGGCAGCAGGCGGCGGAACTCCGCCAGTGCTTCTTCGGGGTGGCCGTCGGACAAAATGAGGCAGGCCTGTTGAAATTTCTCCTGTATTTGTCCAGTGAGGACCGTAACGGCGTTAGTTGCCGGCATTGTGTGTACCTCCGGTAACGCGGTTTTCGTGTTATAATATAAAAATAAATACTAGTGACAGTGTACCACAATTACTGTGCGGAAGGAAATGGGGTTCAGCGTTTTGGCCACGGCGAAAGAAATTTTTGAACGGAAGCTGGAAGCAGGCAATCGGCAACTTGTCAGCGGCGATTACCATGGAGCGATAGCCAGCTACCTGGCAGCCAGGGATATCTCTCCTGATGCCGTCGGAGCAAGAGAAAACCTGGGGATGGTCTATACGCGACTGGGGCAGTTGGATATGGCGCAGACATATTTCCAGCAGGCGCTGCAACAGAATGGGGAGAGCCTGGTCAATTGCAACGGGTTGGCAAATGTAAAGCTGCTGCAGGGAGATGTGATGGAGGCGGCTTTCTGGTATCGGCGTGCCTTGGCATTGTTTTGCACGGATGAGCAGCAGCGTCAATATCTGGAATTTAATTTGGCACAGGCGTTGTTGCTAGCCGGCGATTGGCAGGAAGGACTTAGTCTGTTTGAATCCCGGCGGCGCCATCCTCTTTGGGCCACTCGCTATCAGCCATTTGAGAAACTGGAGCAGCTGGAGTGGCGGGGAGAAAATTTTAGCGGGCGAACTCTATTAATCTATCAGGATCTCGGATATGGCGACGCCATGCAATTTTGGCGGTTTATCCCACAGGTAAAACGGTGCGGTGGCCAGATTGTGCTGGCAGTTAAAGCACCGTTGGTACGATTGGCCGCCGCTTGCCCCGGTGTTGATTGCGTGGTAATCATGCCGGATCAGGGGTTGCCTGAGTGTTGTTATGATCTGCATCTGCCGCTGACTTCTCTGGCCATGGTGTTGAAATTGAAGGGGACGGAACTGCTGCCGGCGGCTCCGCGACCAATGATTCCACCGGATGCGGAAGAACGGTGCCGACGCCTGGGATTGAGCTCCATAAGGGAATTTAAAGTTGGCCTGGTTTGGTCGGCAGAACCCAATTGGTCGCCGACGGATCTGCGGGGCCGGTCAGCACGGTTGGCGGATTTTGCTCCTCTGTTTGAAATATCAGGAATAACCTTGTGCAGTCTGCAAGTTGGCGACGCTGCCTGCGAAATCCGGCAATTGCCGAATTTGGTATTGATTGATGCAATGGCGGAGGTGAGAGATTTTGCCGATACCGCCGCTGTCATCACTCAACTGGATCTGGTGATTGGCGTGGATACGGCGGTGGTTCATCTTGCTGCTGCCTGCGGCGGCGAAGTTTGGACGCTATTACCTTCTGCACCGGACTGGCGCTGGCGCCTGGAGACGGAAAGCACACCCTGGTATCCAACGATGCGGCTGTGGAGACGCGGTGGGAATGAAGAATGGAGCAGCCTGGTGGCACGGGTGGCCACTGCATTATCGGAACGGATAAATAGCAGCGGGGCGACGACAGCGTTGGAAAAAAAAGAGGATGCACAGTCGCCACCGGCCGATTTGCCGCCCGTGGCTGCAGATCACAATCAATGTGGCATTGATTGGGCGCAACAGGGGCGCAATAAGGAAGCGGCCGCTTGTTTTGCGGCCGCGGTTGAGGCTTATCCTGATTTTGTTGAGGCGTGGAATAATTGGGGGCTGGTATTGCTGGCCGCCAACGATCCAATGGCGCTGTCACGCTTCGAGAAAGCGTTGGCATTAAATCCGGATGATGCCGATATTCACAGCAATTTGGGGAATGCACTCAGCGCCTTCGGGCGGACGAAGGATGCAATCTGTCATTATCTGCGGGCGATTGAACTTTGCCCGGGAAATGGTCGTGCGCATAACAATCTGGCTGAGACATTGAAGTCGTGCGGGCGGATGGAGGAAGCGGCAGTTCAATATCAGGCTGCGCGGCAGTTATTGCCTGATAACCCTGTAATTGGCAGCAACTGGTTGATGGCGTTACATTATATAGGCAATGACTAAACTATGTCATTGGGCAACAATTCCAGAAGGCGGTTGGCGGTGTGCGTCCAGGTTAATTGTGACAGATCGCGGGCGCCGCGGTCACCGATGCCTGCCAATGCATCGCGGTGATGATAAGCCCATTCCAAATGATGAATGATTTCTTCCAGATTCGGGTCATCCCAGATGACGGGTCCGGCAGCCGTTTGCTCAACGGCTACGGGTCGGGACTGAAGGATGCGGATTGAATTTTCGGCGGTAAGGATGTCGCGGTGGCCACTGTTAAATGCGGCTACGGCCGGTTTACCACAGGCCATGTATTCCATCAGCACCAGGTTGGTGCCACCTTCGCAGCGATTCGGAAACAAACCGATGTCGCTGTTTTTATATACTCGGGACAACATCATGTTGGGCATGCGGGGGAGAACGATCGTACGGGAGGAATCCATACCGTTGGCAGTCAGCAAGTGGTTCATCAGACTGGTGAAGTCACCGGACGGAGGATCAAAATGAATGTATGGCGACTGGTGCATAGTGGCGAGACTGTCCGGCCAGGCGTTGTACCAGGAGCAGACCAGCAAGACATCGGCATGCCGCTGCTGCAGGGTTTTAACTGCCCGCACAACGAGATCCTGTCCTTTGCGCAGTTCGAATTTCCCACCGGAGAAGATAACGAATCGGTCTTTGAAATATTCTTTTTCCCGACGATAGGGATGAAAAAGGGAAGGGTCAATGCCCTGTAGTAAGGTGGCTGTCCGCGGAACGCCGCTGCGTCGCAGAATCTCTTCGCACCAGGAACTGCCGGCGGCAACAAGATCGAAGGAACGGCTGGCGTTATGAACGGCGGCGGGCGATATGGCATTATTTTCAAAAAACGTGTAACCGAGATTGAAACTGCCGCTCACATGAGGCAAGGCTGGCAACCAAGTGTCGTTATCAAGCGGCTGGAGAATCGGAGCAGCAAAGCGTAGTGGGTTGCCGGCAGCAATTGCGGCCAAAATATCAGGCGGAGCAGTTTTGGACAACAGTAGCTGATAGTCATAAATATCATTACTTTCGTTAGGGTTCAGGCTTTCAGGAATTAGCAGAACCTTTTTCTTTTCAGATAACTCCCGGACCAGGTATTTGCCGCAAACTCCCCAGCCGTGATAGGAGCCGGTTGGTAAGACAGTAATAATCATGGTGCACCGTCCCGTGATGTAAATGTGTTAAGTAAAGCGGCGACCGGACCGGACCAGTCACCGGGAACTGTTTGCCGGAACAGACGCATAGAGGGGTACCAGGGAGAATCACTGCGGCGCAGCAGCCAGCGCCATTCCGGTGCATACGGCAGCAGCACATAGACCGGTTTACCGAGCGCGGCGGCCAGATGTGCCACCGAAGTATCCACGGAAACCACGATGTCCAGGCTGGCGATAATTGCGGCCGTATCGATAAAGTCATGTAATTCAGCGGACAAATCGTGTAATGTTCCTGGCGGGATTTGGGCTATTTCAGCGGCGGCTGCCCCCTTCTGCAAGCTATAAAATTCTCGATTTGGCAGAGTAAAAAGTGGTGCTAGCGCCGTTAACGGACAGGTCCGCCGTCGGGACGGCTCATGGTCATAGGCGGGGTTACCCGCCCAGACCAGACCAATTTTTTTGTAAGGGCTGGTTAGGCGTTGTCGCCACAGGGACACCAACTGTGGCGCCGGTTGCAAATATGCTTTGCGGAGCGGTATTGTATTTAAGGTACTGCCGAATAGGCGAGGCAGACTCATCAATGGCAGCGCCAGGTCGGCCCGGTGTTTTGCCAGAGGTTCGACTCCGTGGAGCAATAACTCATCCACTCCGGGAAAGTTTTGAAATAAACGCTGTAATGCTGTGGGAACTGAAAACAGCAGTGTACCTCCCCGGGCCTTTACCAGTGGTAAATAGCGAATAAACTGAATGCAATCGCCTAATCCCTGCTCAAAATAAATTAGCAGCCGCCGGCCGGTGTAATGCTCACCCTGCCAGCGCGGCAAGGGGGCAGCCCAGCGGTGGTAGCGAAGATGTTCCGATTTGCGGATTCGTTCTTCATAAGCCGTAAAACCGGCCTCCAGATCACCTTTAAGCAGCAGCGTATGAGAGCGGTTGCTGCGAGCTTCCAGCCAGTCAGGCGCCAGCGCTAACACCTGATCATAGGCAGCGAGTGATTCTTCCAGACGGCCTTGCAAGTGCAGGGTAACTGCCAGATTATACCACGAAATTGGTTGCTCTGGCGCTAATTGTATTGCTTTGCGGTAGCAGGACTCAGCTTCGGCCAGTTGCGGGATAGTTTGCAGACAATTACCGAGATTGTTTTGGATTTCAGGAAGATCTGGTCTGAGGGTAACGGCCTGACGGAGACAGGAAAGTGCTTCTTCCTGTCGGTGGCTGCTTTGAAGCAAACTGGCTAAGTTGCATAATATGGGTCCGGGATCCGAGCTGTTTAGCAGCGCTTGCCGGTAGTGGCGCTCTGCGTCTGGCATTTGTCCTTCTTCCTGGCAAAGAATCGCCAGGTTGAAATGAGCGGCCCAGAAGCCAGGATCCAGAATTACAGCTTGCTGATAATGCACGCGGGCCAACGAGTTTTGCTTTTGGCTGCGATGGAGAACTCCCAGTTTATAATGAAGTTCGGCAGAGTCAGGCTGCTGGACCAGTGCCTGTTGCAACACGGCCAGTGCTGCAGCAGGCTGGCCCGTGTTCAAAAGGTGGATAGCATCATTCTGACGGATCATGTTATCCATGGGCCGGTACTCCGGTTAATGGTTCCCGCCCACGGCAGACCGGCAGCAATGCAGAATACATTGATTGGAACACTCCAGACCAGTCACCGCGATCGGTTTGGCGGAACAGGCGCACGGTCGGATACCAGGGTGAGTCGGAGCGGTGCAACAGCCAACGCCATTCTTGGGCCAGCGGTAAGGACAGCCAGACCGGCTTACCCAATGCGGCAGCCAGATGGGCGACCCCTGTGTCGATGGATATCACCAGGTCCAAATTGGCGATAATGGCAGCAGTGTCTGCAAAGTCATGAATATCGGCCGTTAGATCCACTAGCTGCATTTGACTGGGTCGGTTTTGTGCCTCTTGAGCGGCAGGTCCCAGTTGCAGACTGAAAAATAGAGTGTTGGGCAATTCGGCCAGTGCGGTGATGGGGGCGAAACCGCAAGTTCGTTTGAGTCCCATGGTGTTTTTGGGGTTGCCGGCCCAAACCAGGCCGATTTTAAACTGGCGGCCGGTCGCGCCGGCTGCCGCCATGCGGTCGCGCCATTGCTTTGCCAGGCGGGGATTGGAGTGCAGATAGGCTGGTTTGGCGGGAATGGTATTCAGTGTGGTGCCGAAAATTGCCGGCAAGCTTAATAGGGGTAATACAAGATCAAACTGCAGCCGCCGATAAGTGTCTTCCGCGTGTTCCACCACATAGTCAGCGCCGGACAGCCCGGCGCTGAGGCGGAGCATCGCTTTGTGAGCAGCCAGAATGACGATCCCGCCCCGTTCCTTGATTTGGGGCAGATAGCGAATAAACTGCAGATAATCGCCAAAACCTTGTTCGGTGTAAACCAGCAGCCGGCGACCGGAAAATATTTCTCCCTGCCAGGGGGGAACATGTTTGCACCAGTTATAGATTGGAGCATGCAAAGCTGTTTTGGTACGCCACTCGTATTCAACGAAACCTTCGGCCAGATTGCCGGCCATCAGCAGCGCTTGGGAACGGTTGCCATACACGTCAGGGTCGGGTTTAAGTTCCAGAGAGCGGTTATAGGCCGCCAATGCTTCTTGCGGACGTCCCTGTTCCAGTAGAACAAAGCCTAAATTGGTGTAAGCGGCGACAAATTCCGGATCGAGTTTGATTGCGCGGCGATACGCATCTTCCGCCTCCGGGATTTGATCCCGTTCCCGGAAAATATTCCCCAGGTTTTGCCAGATGCCGGGATGATCCGGAGCCAGGTCCGCTGCCCGGCGATAATGCTGTTCGGCGGTTTTGAGATCTTGCCGGGCTTTATAGATATTGCCCATGTTCAGATGGGCCGGCATATAGTCGGGATTCAGGGACAGTATATAATGAAATCGTGCGATGGCTTGTTCGGACTGATTTTGTTCAATTTCCAGATTGCCGAGGTTGCAGAGTGCCTCAATGTAGTCGGGCTGCAGTTCAATTGCCTGGCGAAAACAGCTGATGGCCTGGTCAGTTTCGCCTTGGCGTTGAAGAGAACATCCAAGATTATATTGCAACAGCGGGCTGTCGGGACGAAGTTCGACTGCTTGGGCAAAAAAAGTACGGGCTTCATCATATTTGTTTTGAATTTCCAGAACATGACCCAAATTACCCAGGGCGTCGGGATGATTGGCTTGTAATGCCAGGGTTCGACGCAGTGCCGCCTCGGCCTCAGCCAGATCGCCATCGTTGTTGCGTTTGATCAGCAGCGTGGCCAAGTTAAAATGTGCCTCAACGTAATCAGGCTGGAGCGCGATTGCCTGGCGGAAATAATCCAGACCCTGGTCAGGACGACCGGCGCGAGTGGCAGTGACGGCTAAGCCCTGTAGTGCCTGGGCGCGGGCTGTGGGATCAGTACTTTGCTGCAAAAAGGAAGAAAAAGCAGCGGCTGCCTGCGGCAGATTGCCTGCTTCCAGTTCTTGGCGGCCGTTGGCCAGATGATTGGCCGGCAGGGTCTTCGGTGAAGTTTTGCTGTGTTGGTCGATAGACAAAACAGACATCCTTTCTGTGTGAGGTTGATCGGGAATAGCCAGTAACTCATCGAGAGCTGCCGCTGCCCGCTGCAACAATTCCGACCAGTCGTTCCGCGTGTGTTGGCGAAACAGGCGGGCGGACGGATACCAGAGACTGGCGCTGTCGTCTTCTCGCCAGCGCCAGTCCGGTATCCGGGGTAACAGTATCCACAGCGGGCGATGTAAAGCACCGGTCAGATGAGCGACGGCTGTGTCGACACTGATGACCAGATCAAGATGACTGATCAATGCCGCGGTATCGGCAAAATCTTGCCAGTGAGCGCTATAATTGATCAAACCCGCGGTATCAGCGACTGTTTCGCCTGCATTGGGCTGCAGTCTGTACCAGCTAACCGGGCGGCTATAATGACGCTTAGTCAGCATGGGTAGCAATTCTGCCGGGCAGGAGCGTTCGCGACCGGCCGTATTGGCCGTATTTCCGGACCATACCAGGCCGATACGGCAGCTCTGGTCTGCAGCCAGACGCCGACCCCAGCCGGTGACCAATGCCGGATCCGGTGTCAGGTAGGGAAAGACTGGCGGTGTCGAAGGGTCAGCAGCCAGTAAATGAGGGAGACTCATCAATGGGGCGTACAGGTCAAATTCTGCTAATGGCAGACAGTTTGGGCGCTGTTCCAGTAGATGGTCGACTCCTGATAAATGAGAATAAAGGCGAAGGAGCGGTGCTTTGGTGGTCAGCAGCACTTGGCCGCCTAATTTTTTTACCTCCGGTAAATAACGGACGAACTGCAGGCTATCGCCCAATCCCTGTTCATCATGAATCAACAGACGCCGTCCGGGGAATGGAGATCCATCCCACGCGGGTTTGGGAGCGCACCAGTGAAATAATGCTTGCATTTCCGGAGCCTGCCGGCGCCACTCGTATGCGGCGAAACCGGCACGATACTGGCCACTGCGCAAAAGCAGGCGAGCACAGTTTTCGTGAGCGTTTACATAGTTGGGCAATAGTTTAACGGCGTGGGAGCAATATTCCAGTGCGGCCAGGTAGTTGCCCTGCTCTTCACAAACAACCCCCAGATTATTCAGTGCTTCAGGGTACTCTGGCCGTAACTGGAGACAATGGCGAAAACAGTTTTCTGCAGCAGAAAAGTTCCCGGTTTCTTTAAAAATGACGCCAAGGTTGTTATGCGCAGACACACAGTCTGGCAGAACGGACAAAACCTGCTGGCAGTAATGGGTTGCCTGCACGTAGTTTCCTGTCTGGAAAAAAGTCAGGCTGAGATTGAAGTTTGCCTGGGGATCATTGGGGCACAGTAGCAGGATTTGTTCAAAACATTGCCGGGCTTCCGCCAGGTTGCTGGTTTCCCGCAGCGCCACTCCCAGATTATTTAATGCCTCCGGCCAGTCAGGCTGAGCGATTTGACGCAGCAGGGGCAAGGCGGTCTGGTAATTTTTCTGTTGCAAAAATACCGTTGCCTGACGAAACATTTTGTCGACGTCGGAAATTTTCGGCATAAGGAACACACTCCGAGTAGTAAGATAAGAGTACATGAGAAAACGGAAAGCAGGCAGTGCCTGCCTTTACAGGACAAATAGGCAACTGTTACAATGTACGAAGATATTAATTGATGCTAAAGGGGTTTATATCGTGAAGGAGATCAATAATGATGGGAACGCAATTCCTGTGGATGTCATTTATGCCCGGGCGCGAAAATTACATGAAAAAGGTAATCTGACGGCAGCGGAAGATCAGTATCGCCTGTTGCTGAAGCACTGTCCCGATCATGCAGGAGCTTTGCGCTGGCTGGGGATTATTGCTTATCAGGCGGGTCATTGGGAAGCCGCGACCAGCCTTTTGGAAGCGGCCCGGGAACAGGAGCCGGAGCTGGTAAACATTCACGGCCACTTAGCAATGGTTTACAGTGCCCAGGAAAATTTCGAGCGGGCAATAGAGATGTTCCGCCAGGAGTTGGCGCGCCACCCTGAAGATTCTATCACATATTATAACATGGGTAATCTGTTTAAACGACAGGAGAATACGACAGCAGCGGAAAAATACTACTGGCAGGCGTTGGAACTAAACGAAAACTTTATTGCTGCTTATAATAATCTGGGGCATATGCTTTTGCAGGACGCCCGGCCTGCAAAAGCGCTGGCGGTAATGAACCGGGGGATGGTTTATGAGCCGGAGTATGCCCCGCTGCGTTTCAACCGCAGTCAGGCGCTATTGTTAGCGGGACAACTGGAAGAAGGGTTTCGGGAGTATCGTTGGAGGAAGATGGAGGAAGACTGGCTGCAGCAAAGCTTTAAGCAACGTTTATCTCAACGGCCTTTATGGCAAGGAGAAGGATTTTCCGGACGACGATTGCTGATTGTTTGCGAACAGGGATTTGGAGATTCGTTGCAATTTGTCCGCTTTGTGCCGCAGGTGAAAGAACGGGGTGGATTAGTCACACTGTGGGCGCAGCCGCAACTGCGCCGATTGTTTGCCTCTTTGGCAGGAGTGGATGATCTAAGTGGTGGCCACCCGGATGAATTGGATCTTAATGCGTATGATTTAGTGGTGCCGTTACTTGATTTGCCCGGAATTTTCGGAGTTACTTTGAACAGTGTGCCAAAACGGATTCCCTACTTGCAATCAGATCCGGAATTAGTTCGCTTTTGGACGGAAAAATTGCGTCAAAGCGGCAGTCCTGATGGTCGTTTGCGGATAGGGTTAGTTTGGGCAGGCAATACGTATGGCGGGCGACATTCTGTCCGTTCCGCCGCGCTGGCGGATTATGGACCATTGGTGCTGCCGGAAATTAGCGCGCAACGACGTCCGGTTTTTTTTAGTCTGCAAAAAGGCGCCGGCAGCGAGGAAGTTGCCTATCCCCCTGCCGGCATGGAAATATACGATTTGACGGCGGCAATTGATGATTTTGCCGATACGGCTGCTTTAATCATGAACCTGGATCTCGTCATCACCATTGATACCTCGGTCGCCCATCTGGCCGGGGCACTGGGCAAACCCGTCTGGGTTCTGTTGCCGTATGGTAACGAATGGCGCTGGCTGACCGGCAGAGAGACCAGTCCCTGGTATCCAGCCATGAGGCTGTTTCGCCAGGAACGAAAAAAGGATTGGCCGAGTGTTGTGGCGAAAGTGGCAGACTCGTTGACCGAAAGGATTAAGTGACGGTAGACCAGTTTTTGATTTTTGCATCACCGGCAATATACCAGTCGACGACCGTTAGTGACTCACCCGCAGTCGTGGTCAGGACCAGATTATTGCCGCTGGCCTGGACGGTTAGATCGGAAGCCTTCAAGTTGTAGAAGACCACAGAATCGTTTGTGTTGTCGGAGCTGGCCACAATAGTGTCATTGCCGTCTCCGGAACCAAACCAGTAGACGTCGCTTCCCGGACCGCCGGCTAGTACGTCATTGCCGGCGCCACCCCACAAAATATCGCCGCCAGAACCGCCGGCCAGTGAATTGTTCAGACTGTTGCCGAACAGTGTGTCAGCGCCGTTGCTGCCGGTCAGGACGTTAACATCCAACAGGGAGGGCAGCTTTAGGTCGACATAGACAGCCGCGGCAGCTGCTGAGGCATTGAGTGTCCAGAGTGAGGCCGCTGTGTTGCCGGTAGTGCTGGAACTGCAGGTTCGCAAAAATCCGTCAGATGTATAAAACTGGTTGATCCGGCTGGCACTGGCGGTGGACGCCCAGTCTTCAACAGTGAGGTTGCCTTCACCGCCGAGGCTGATCACCAGATCGTTACCGGCACTGATGGTATAAACCGGGTCGGTAAAAACCGATTTATAAAGATACACAGAATCTGAACCGGTGGTGGCCGTGATGAGATCGTAGCCTTCATCGACGCCGTACCAGTAAAGATCTGCACCACTGCCCCCGATTAGCGTGTCGTCACCGCCGGGACCTCCCCAAAGATAATTGTCGCCGCCGCCGCTGGACAGGATGTTGCTGAGCGAATTGCCGGCTAAACTGTCGCTGCCGGCACCGGTGGTCAGAAATTGGATGTTGCCGGTTAAAGCCTGGTTGAGATTGATGTATAATTTATCCGTCCGGGCAGTGGTATCGGCGCTGATAAAGCCGGTACTGTCAAACTGGAAAATAAATTTGTCGCCGAAAGTACATTTGCTGACTCTGCTGCCGGAGGATGAGGTTAGCCAGCCCTCCAGTGTCAAATAGTTACTACCATTATAGGCCATTAACAGATCGGAGCCGCTGGTGGAGAAATTGACGTCAGCAAACCCGCCGTTGTACCAGACTATAATGTCGTTGCCATTGGCACTGTCACTCATGATCCGATCGGCGTTGTCGGTTTTTCCAAACCAGTAACTGTCATTGCCGGCACCGCCCCAGAGAATATCATTGCCGTATGTACCGCCCCAAAGTTGGTCATCACCATTGCCGCCGTCCAAAGTGTCGTCACCGGACACACCGCCCCAGAGGTAGTCGCCGCTGGCGGCGCCGGCCAGGGAATTGTTCAAATTGTTGCCGCCAATGGTGTCGGACAGCGAACTGCCGATTGCATTTTGCACATTGGGAGAATTGCCATCGTCAAGATTGATGAGCAAACCACTGCTGGCCATATCATTTCACCTACCGCTATTTATTGATCATTTGATCCATATATTATGA
>DATMYQ010000161.1:0-3436 GCA_035560935.1 Patescibacteria group bacterium
AGAATAAATATGAATGTGTGAAAGAGAATCGGAAAGGAAGAAGGGATTCCAACATGACAGAACAAAGCGGCATCTTGCTGGAAACGGGAACTAACGAGTTTGAAATTATTGAGTTCAGTGTAGGACCGGTTGTTTATGGCATTAATGTAGCTAAAGTCAGGGAAGTCATTAATCCGGTGCCTGTTACCCAAATTCCCAATGCCCATCCGTTTGTTGACGGTATTTTCACGTTGAGGGGAAAAATTATGCCGTTGGTCAATTTGGCCCGTTGTCTGGGCTGCCATGATGAAACCGATTCTTACAAGATTATTGTCAGTGAGTTAAATAACTATTATGTCGGTTTTTTGGTCAATGATGTGTCACGAATTCATCGGATATCCTGGACAGCAATGGAACCACCCCCGGATGTCAGTGATTCGGAAATGGTGGTCGGTATTGTGCGGCTGGCAGAAAAAATGGTGATATTGTTGGATTTCGAACGGATTTTATCGGACATTAATCCGGAAATCCAGCGGAAATTCAGTTCGGTAAAACCGGAAGTCATTCCTGATTTAATCAATCTGAGGAAGAATAAGACCATCCTATTGGCGGAAGATTCAAAAATGCTGCGGGAACTGGTGGTCAACACACTGCATACCGCCGGATACCTTAATGTGATGTTTGCCGAGGATGGCTTACAGGCCTGGACAAAAATTGAGCAATTGCTGGCGGATAAGAAACCCATTGAAGAAAAGCTCCAACTGGTGATTACCGATATTGAGATGCCGCAAATGGATGGTCATCATTTGACGCGGCGAATTAAAGAAAATGAAAAACTGGCTCATTTACCGGTGATTATTTTCTCATCATTAATTAATGATGAGATGAAGAGAAAAGGCGAGTCAATTGGTGCCAGCGCTCAGGTTTCCAAACCGGAAATTAATCAGTTAATTGACTTGGTGGATAAATTGGTTATTTGAATCAGCGATTCCCCCGAGACAGGGAGAAACAGGTGACACGGGAGAGCAAATCAGGAAAGGAGCGGTTGCATGTTCGGACAATATTTTGGACAATACCTGCTGAATAAAGGTATTCTTACGGCGCAGCAGCTTTTCGAGGCGGCGGACCTGCAGCGGTCGGTTCGTGTAAAGCTGGGGGTTTTGGCTATTAATAACGGAATTATGCATGCGAATCAAGTGGAAGAAGTCCATTATCTTCAACGGATTCAGGACCGTAAGTTTGGTGAGATTGCTCTTGAAAAAAATTATATTACTGACACCCAACTGGATGAATTGCTGGATTCGCAACGGCGACGCCAGATTTCTCTGAGTCAGGCTATTGTTGATAAAGGATTTTTATCTTTGACTCAGCTGGAAGAAGCACTAGACCGCTATAAGCGCGATAACAAATTCAGCGACAGCCAGTTGGCCGCGCTACAGTCCACCGATACGGATTCCATTGTGCGAATCATGCTGGATCTTACTGAATACGGAGACGACGGTCTGGTATACTATGATTATATCGCGTTAATGGTTCGAAATATGCTTCGGTTTCTGGGAGAAGATGCTACTTTGTCTGCGAAACGGTCGTTACCGAAAAAAATCCCGGATTGGCTGGTATCACAGTTAATTATTGGCAACAATACCGTATTTACTGCTATTTCTATGAACGATGAGGTGCTGATGGAAACGGCCCGGCGCTTTAGCGAGGAACCGCTTACGGCTATTGATGAACTGACCAGAGATAGCGTGGCCGAATTTTTGAATTTGCATAATGGAATTTTCATTGTTAACATGTCGGATAAAGGGACTGAACTGGATATGACGCCGCAGAAGACGGAGCATAATGTGCCATTAGAATCGGGCAGGGGCTGTGTCATTCCGTTTCAGTTGTCGTATGGCGAAATTCAATTAATTTTATCCTGGAAATGATATTGTATAGTTTTAGCGTGAGGAGGCCGCGAGGCTTCCTTTTTGTTATATGAAAAAGTTCGATTTCTGTGTTCCCAAACCGCTTTGTGTACCTTTCGCGCCTAGTGGGGCCTGGCTGATTTTACCTTGACAATACGGAACGTAAGTACTATTCTAATCTAATGAAGAATCAAATGATCATAACGAACGAGGTGCGGTATGGAACCCGAAACAACAGAAGATCAGTTGCGGCGTCGACCACGGCGACGGTTGCGTAAAGATCGGGTGGCAGTGGTATTAGTAATGCTGCTGGCTTTTTTTGGTGGTCTGGGATATGCGATTTTTGACGGTAGCCGGGGAAGCAGTGCTTGGGTGCGAACTTTGCTGCCTTTTGGTAACGGAAAGATTAATATACTGGTATTGGGAGTAGATGCCCGCGAGGACGATGTCGGGCGATCCGACACCGCTTTTGTTGTTACGGTGGATCCGGCGGAAAAAAAAGCGACCATGCTTTCACTGCCCAGGGATACCCGGGTGAAAATCAGTGGTCGGGGCTGGGATAAGTTAAATCATGCCTATGCGTTTGGTGGTTCTCGTTTATCACATACCACGGTGGAAGAGCTGCTGGGTATACCGATTGACTACACTATGACGATTAATATTCGTGGATTTGTTCGGATGATTGATGCGTTGGGCGGTGTGACCATCAGCGTGGAAAAACGGATGTACTATACTGATCCTTATGATGACGATGGCGGACTGATTATTGATTTGCGCCCTGGTGAGCAGCGGATGGATGGCAAAGCCGCGATTCAATATGTGCGTTACCGGGATGAGGAAGGCGATATCGGACGGATGGCCCGGCAGCAGAAGTTTTTACAGGCCGTTTTGCGAGAAAGCGTCAAACCACAAAATATTATCAAGCTTCCGGAGCTGATCCGGGAATTCGTCAGTACGGTAAAAACTGATATGCCGTCGGGGGAAATGGTAAAATTAATTCCGTTGTTGAATGAAGCGGCAAAATCGGGACTTCAAACGGAAAGTGTGGCCGGGAAACCTTTGTGGATCGGTGAAATCAGCTATTGGGCACCGGACATTAAAAACTTGCGTCTACAAGTGGCGCAGATTCAAGGAATGACAGCAGACCAACAATTTCAACTGGCGTCGGAACGTTTGGCGTCGGAATATCAAAACTCCATACCGCGGGACGCTACGGCTTCTGCGCCCTCGGCAACCGGAAAAAAAGGGACAGATGATGCCAAAACGCTAACATCAGAGGCCAGTAAAACAGCCGATAAAGGGAAAGTGACAGAACCGGTCAAAAATGGCGGGCCAACGTCTGGCAGTGGAACGGCACCGGGAAGTGGGACGGGTAAGACAACCGACGGCAAAACCGGTGAAAGTAGAAAAGAAGTCAATGAACCTGCGGGCGTCGTAAAAAAACCTGCGATTTCCGAAAGTACGGGCCGGTTGTAGCAGATAATAACTTCTGGGAGCTGCAGGAAAATTTGCAGCTCTTTTTCATGTCGTCAAAAAAACAGTTATTG
>DATMYQ010000162.1:0-5016 GCA_035560935.1 Patescibacteria group bacterium
ATATCATACAAAGAAACGGAAGTTGTGTCAAGCACGAATCAGGCAAGAAATTGTGCGAAATATTCGCTTGACAAAAAGCGGGTTGTCTTGCTAAAATATGCCTTAATTACATTTCGCGTTTGAGCTGATCAGAAAGCTGAAGGCTAAGGACCATCTTCCGGAAGGAAGGGCCCTTAGCCTTTTTTCTTTCACAGAAATTTCTTCCCGGTATGCTTGTAAAGTAATTTTGGGTAGAGCTCTTTGGCTTTTTGACAGCAACTCGCAGTTCATTAATAAAGGTGGTGTAGATTATGCGAAATACAAAATGGGCCGGGGGTCTGGCACTGCTGGCCAGCTTGGCCCTGATAGCCATCCCGAACAGCCTGCCTCGCTGCGCCGGCAATATGCGCTGCAATCTGGCGTTTAACGCGGATTTGATTTTAGCGTTGCTGGCGCTGGTGGTGGCGATCTATTCTTTCTATTTAACGAATAATGAAAGCCGCCGGTTGGTGGGAGTGCTGCAGGCGTTGCTGGGGGTTGGCGTGATTGCGGTATTGCAGCCGGGCGTGATCGGTCTGTGCGCATCGCCGCACATGCATTGCCATCACACGGCACCTTGGCTGATCGGGGCCGGCGTTGTCCTGAGCGCCAGCGGGCTGTGGCAGATTTGGCTGGCCCGATCCGTTGTGAGTGATCATATTACCAATGGAGGCGGCTGATGTGGGGCTTGGTTTGGAAGAGTCTGGTTCACCGCCGGGTGCAAAGTTTGTCCACTGTTTTGGTGGTGGGGATGTCGGTGGCTATTTTGTTCAGCGTGGCCCTTTTATACGAAGGGATGGCCAATGGTATGGAAGCGGCCCGCCAAAGACTGGGCGCCGACATTCTGGTCATTCCCGGCGATGTGGTACTGGAAGCGGGGACGGTACTGTTCACCGGAGCGCCGGTGAATGCGTATTTTCCGGCCACAGTATTGAACGCAATACGTGATGTACCGGGAGTGGGGCAGGCGACACCACAATTTTTTTCCCAGACCTTGCCGGAAAAATGCTGCAATCTGACATTGCCGGTCCGAATCATTGGCTTTGATTCCGCCAGCGACTGGGTCATCAGTCCCTGGATAAAAAATCCGGGTAATCGGCCGCTGGGAACCGAAGAAGCGATTGTTGGCTCCCGCGTGGACGTTCAGGATAAATTATTGCTTTTGGGTCGCCCGTTCACGGTAGTTAACGTACTGGAATATACGGGAACTGCGATGGATTATTCGGTGCTACTTTCACTAGATGTGGCCCGGGAACTGGCGCACCACAGCGAAGAATTAGGCAGCGTTTGGCGAACGGCAGGGCCGCCGGAGAATCTGCTGTCGGCAGTCCTGGTTAAGGTAGCTCCCGATGCTGACCGGGAGGCAGTGATCGCCGGCATTCACGCGCAAGGATATTTCCGGGTGATCGTCGCCACCGATGTGATGCAGCAAATGAGAAAGCAACTGATCTTATTGTTGACCTTGTTGGGCCTGGCCGGGCTATTGACGTTGACAGCTTCGCTGCTTCAACTGTTTGTTCGGTTTTACAGCCAGACAATGGAACGGCAGAGTGAATGGGGACTATACCTGGCTATGGGAGCGGCTCGAAAGCAGATCGCGGCCTTGATTGCCGCGGAGGCATTATGCTTGTCAGTGAGCGGCGCGCTGGGCGGCCTGGTATTGGGTTCGCTTCTCTATGGAACGATACTGGGCGTAATTCGCGGTTATTATGATTTCCCTTTTGGCAGCCCCAGCGGCTGGTATGTTTTGGGATTGGCAGTGACCACCTTGCTGCTGTTCGTCATTCTGGGAGGAATGGCCGCCTGGCTTCCGGCTCACCGGGGCAGCCGGAGTGAGCCGGCGGACATTATGACCCGGGGTGAATATAACTGATCTTTACAGAAAGAACGGTGACGAAAGATATGCTGCTGATCCGCAATGTCAAAAAAAACTATGGTGGTGACAGTATCTTTTCCGGGATTTCTCTGGAATTGAAAAAAGGCCGCTCTCTGGCGGTCACCGGTTCCTCCGGCGGCGGCAAGACCACTTTGCTGTCCATTGTGGGCTTATTACAACAACCCACCTCGGGACTGGTACAGTTGGAAGGCCGTGATGTGACTTCACTGTCGCCGGATGCGCAGGCTGCCGTCCGCAACCAATATTATGGATATGTTTTTCAACGTTCACGCTTGGTTGGATCATTAACTGCGCTGGAGAACGTAATGGTCCCGGCCTGGTTGAACCGTTCCGGCCGAGATATGGAAAAACGGGCCCACTCGTTGTTGTGCGGGCTGGGGTTGGGGCATAGACTGCATCACCGGCCCCGGGAACTGAGTCTGGGGCAATTGCGCCGGGTGGCGCTGGCCAGAGCGCTGTTACTGGAACCGCCGATCTTGCTGGCCGATGAACCGACCAATGATCTGGATCCGGTTCTGGCGGATGAAGTAGCCGGCCGCCTGTTTGAGGCGGCGAAAAAAGGGAATGTATTGATGATGATCACTCACGATCCCGCTGTCGCAGCCCGGGCGGATGACGTCTATGAGCTGGAGGACGGGAAGTTAAGGATAAAAGACTTTGCGCGAGACGTGGGATAAAAATGAAAAATCAGGAGGATGAGAACAATGAGCAAGAAACATATCAAACAAATTGCCATTTATGGAAAGGGCGGCATCGGTAAATCGACAACCACTTCCAACATCAGCGCCGCCTTATCGCGGCAGGGGTATAAAGTCATGCAGTTCGGTTGCGACCCGAAAGCGGATTCCACTAATACCTTGCGGGATGGTTCCTACATACCCACCGTGTTGGATACTTTGCGGGAAAAAGGAAAAGTGAAACCGGAAGACGTTATCTTTCAGGGATTTAACGGCGTGTACTGCGTGGAAGCCGGCGGCCCGGCACCGGGCGTAGGCTGCGCCGGGCGTGGGATTATCACTGCCGTACAATTATTGAAAGAACTGAAAACCTTTGACGAACTGGATATTGATGTGGTAATTTATGACGTATTGGGCGATGTGGTCTGCGGTGGTTTTGCCGTTCCTATTCGGGAAGGTATTGCGGAACATGTATTTACCGTGTCTTCGGCCGACTTTATGGCGATTTATGCCGCCAACAATCTGTTCAAAGGCATCAAAAAATATTCCAATTCCGGTGGCGCTCTGTTGGGCGGTCTGATTGCCAACTCTATCAATGCTCCTTATGCTAAAGAAATCGTTGACGACTTCGTGAAACGGACGCAAACCCGGGTGGTGGAATACGTGCCCCGTTCTATTACGGTCACCCAGGCGGAATTGCAGGGGAAAACTTCCGTGGAAGCATTCCCTGATTCGGAGCAGGCCAAGATTTATGGCAGCCTGGCAACGAAGATCATTGAAACCACGCAGTCCAAAGTTCCGGCGCCGCTGGAAATTTCTGAACTGAGAGATTGGGCCAGTACCTGGGCGGATCACCTGTTAGCGATGGAAACCGGTGAGGTTCGCAGTAAAGCCGCCGGTATTTAGTCATGGTAAGAAACGGTGGCCTCATCTCCCTTGAGGGGGTGAGGCCGGCAAGGAGGAGTCATTATGTGCGCCTGCCCGGGAAATATTCCGGAAAAGCTTTGGGAAAAAACACAAAAGCACCCCTGCTACTCAGCCGAGGCGCATCACCGGTTTGCCCGGATTCATCTGCCGGTGGCACCGCGCTGCAATGTGCAGTGCAATTATTGCAACCGAAAGTTTGATTGTGTGAACGAGAGCCGGCCTGGGGTGACCAGCGAGGTGCTGACTCCGGCTACCGCCCGGGAAAAATTCCAATGGGTGAAGGAGCAGGTGGAAAACCTCAGCGTGGTGGGAATTGCCGGCCCGGGCGACGCATTGGCCAATTGGCCGGAGACTCGTCAGACGCTGGAGGAAATTCGGGCCGTTGATCCGGAGGTGACGTTTTGCCTGTCCACCAACGGGCTGGCGTTACCGGAACTTGCTCCGGAATTATTGGAACTGGGAGTTCATCATGTCACGGTGACCATCAACGCCGTTGATCCGGAAATCGGGGCGAAGATATATCAATTTGCCCGGTTTCAAGGTGTAACTTACACCGGTGTGGCGGCTGCCGAACTGTTGTTACGGCAGCAACTGGCCGGTTTGGCCTATTTAACTTCTCATGGGGTGCTGGTGAAAATCAACATCGTTATGATCAAGGGAGTCAACGATACCCACATTCCGGACGTGGTGAAAAAAGTAAAGGAACTGGGCGTGTTTGTTACGAACATTATGCCGCTCATTCCGGCGTCCGGCAGTGCGTTTGAAACGTTTCCACAAACCAGCATGCAGGAACTGAATGATATGCGCAATCTTTGCCAGTTGGATATTCAGCAGATGCGGCATTGCAAGCAGTGCCGGGCGGATGCTATCGGATTGTTGGGCGAAGACCGTTCGCAGGAGTTTCGGATGTGCAGCCGTCAGGACAAGGGGGTGGGTAGTAAACCCAGCAGCAAAAAACAATATAAAATTGCAGTGGCAAGCAAACACGGAAAGCTGGTGGATCAGCATTTCGGGCACGCGGACCGGTTCCTGATCTATCAAGGGGATGACCGGGAGTTTCAACTGCTGGAAACCCGTCAGGTCGGCCAGTATTGCAGCGGCATGGAAGAATGCGATTCGCGAGCGGAAACCATTCGCTCTTTGCAGGACTGCGCCGCCGTAGTGACGATGCGTATCGGCTATCATGCCAAAGGAATTTTGGAAAAAAGCGGAGTGCGCAGCGTGGAATACTGCGACACCGTGGAGAACGGGTTGCGTTTTGCGGTGGAACAATTGGCACTGGAAGAGACGCAAACTGTTCCGGATGGCGCCGTCTCATTAGAACAGCGTTCGGTGTCGTTCTAAAAAAAGGCGACTTGTAAAAATATAGGGTAAAATCACCGGAATCATTGACCGGTGCGGAGAGCCTGTTTGTTTCCTTACTGCCGTAAGAAATAAGCAGGCTCTTTCTGTTACGGCGCGATTGCAGGAGTTACAAAGAAATAACATGTCTATAAC
>DATMYQ010000163.1:0-9808 GCA_035560935.1 Patescibacteria group bacterium
GTTTGTCAATAATTGCATACCCATGTGACTCCTTAGCCGAATTACCTACACCGTCATCGGCATGGTAACCGGCCGCGGTATAGGGAGAAATTCCTATGCTTCCCTTTTGGAGCGGAGTACACTGATTTTGGGATTGGCGCATTGTTTGCGTCTGTTTGCGTTGCTCTAACAGTAGCGCCTGCATAAAATCAGCCGCTCCAAACGGATTGGCTGATTTTTATTTTCCCATTGAAAGGAGAGCGATATCATGCGTCATTTTACCCTGACCATAGGAACAACCACTCTGAACACATTCCCACTGTTCGTAAGGCTGGCAGCAGACAATCCGTCCTTATATCCCGAAATCGACCGTCTCTACCGGGCGGATGAATTGCATTATCAAAAAGCCTCCGCAGCCTCACCTTTTTTCGATCATCCTTCCTTCACCGATGG
This sequence comes from Patescibacteria group bacterium, assembly GCA_035560935.1. Classification (GTDB taxonomy): domain Bacteria; phylum Bacillota; class Negativicutes; order Sporomusales; family Sporomusaceae; genus DATMYQ01. The sequence continues at coordinate 433 of DATMYQ010000163.1, forward strand.
TACGATTGATCGCCAAATCTACGCCCGGAAATTCTTGGGACTTCTCTCCGTCGCTTTGGCCGAGGATGATGACGCTGTCTTAATGAGCCAGCTTTTTTCCCTTCTGACCAAGCAATGGTTTCCTCTTTACAATCACATTTGCGACCATTCTGAAATCAGTCTGGATGAAGTCGCCGCGAATCCGGAGTATCATACTGCCGCTAACAAGAAAGACTCGGCACAAACCATGCTTGCCGCTGCCACGGAATACTATTTCCAGCGCTTTTTGTCTTTGTATCCCGGAATGGATCCGGCGCCAATGGCCGCTGTGAAATTTGCCCTCCTGGCTGCCAGCCTCTTAAACCGCTGCGTCACCGTCACCGATCCGGATCTGGCTCTGCGTATTGCCCAGTTCGACAAAAGCAGCGACAAAAATCCCGAAATGCAAAATCTAAAAAATCGTTTAAATCAATCTTCTGTAAAAAAAATGGCTAAACAGTTGAAAAATGAAATTTTCCAACGCATCTATGACCATCCTGAAGAATTATGGACCAATGACCGTTTTCTCGAAGGCATGGCTCATTGCATCGCGCATCTGTCATCGACAGAAGAGTTGTCCCTGCTGCAGACACCGTCCGCCAATCCACCACGCGACCGCGACGTGGAGCTGCTCTGCCGTCTGTACATCGTAAAGACAACCGCCGAGTGGTTACAACATGGCAAGTGGGAAAAAAACCGCGAGGATATTGAACTGGAATGCACTGAGTTTGTAATGCTGGGTCTGAACTTGCTGGCTTTGGTCCGTGAATACAAGACTGCCCGCAGGTATTATTTCGCTCACAACGCTATCCACCTGCAGGCAGAAATCAGTACCATAAAAGAAAGGCTTGCCGCCAGTGAAGAAGAATTGCGCATTACTAAGGCAGAATTAAAGAACAAATCAGCCCTTTTAGCTACCAAAGAAAAAGATTTGCATAAACTGGCACTGGCTCAGCAACTGCAAATTGAAGCTCTGGAAAAAGAAAATCGCCGCCTTAGCCACGGTGTTGCCCAGAAAACAGCTGCGGCGGACAGCCCCAACGTAGTTCCCCTTCACCGCCCCGCCGCCAAATACCTGACCAGCCACACCTTGGACATTAGTGCCGATCTTCAAAAACTTCATACATTAAATGCCGTAATCATCGGCGGCGCCGAAAGTTGGCAGCATAAGCTGCGCGATCACCTGCCGCATTTCACCTATCTTCCCGGTGACAGCAGCAGTTTTGATGAAGCTTTAATCATCAACGCCGACATTGTATTTGCCAACACCCGCTGCAAATTCAACCATGACGCCTATTATAAACTGATGCGAATTGTCCGCCTCTATCAAAAACCGATCACCTTTCTGTCAAAAACAAATACCAGCCTCACTATTCACCAAATTGCCGCTACCTTTGCCGCCAATACGCACTGTGGCGAAGCTGCGATTTCCCAGGCAGAATAACTTTTCCGCCAAAACAGGCAGCGACTACGATTCGTCCGCAGCTTCCTCTCCAGCTGCGGTAAACAGCAAAAAGGATGCGTTGAAATCATTTCAACCGCATCATTTTTGCTGTTCTTCCCTGATAATCCTCATATAATGGCGCTGTTCCCCATATCCCAAAATTCTGCGGGAGTTTTCTACCGTACGCCCCTCCGCCCCGGCGGCAACATCATTTCGGGTCTGACATAGGCTTCATCTGTTGGAAAATTTGCTCGCCGTCCGCTGTATTTTCTTTGGCCGTCAGTTGCTGCGGCACAACCCGATAAACAGAGACCCCCTTGCCATCATGACCTGAGCGGTATTTTTCCACCAACGTCCCGCTCAACGGCTGACTATAGAAATCCGGCAAATATTTTTCCACGATCAATTGCAGAACACCTGCAGCTTCCGAAAAATCCCGCACCTTTTCCGTCCTGCCAAATATCATCACACTCATATAGGCCGTGTCGGCATGGCAGGGAACCGGATCGATCACGGTTCCCCGTTCTTCATAAATTGTGACACAGACCGGAGGATCGCTGTTCAAAAGTTCTTCTTTTTTCCCCGATCCCATGCCGTGGAAGTAGAAAGCTCCATGATGCCATACATAATTCACCGGCACCGCATAAGGAAACATTTCACCCGTCATACCCAGTACACCGACTCTTGACCGCAATAAAAACGCTTCTATTTTTTCCTGATCCGTACAGTTTCGTTGCTGATAACGGACTTTCTGTTCTATCATAGCGTTCCCTCCCGCTCCATCTTTTCCAGTTGCGTAAGAAACTTTCTCATCCACTGGTGGTTTTGACTAATGTATTCCGGATGCGCCAAAAGCTCTGCCGGTGTTTGCACATATTCACCGGGAACCAGTTCCGACACGCAGTGAGTCACCAGATCCTGAATGATCGTTTCCGTGTTTTCCATATGATACTGGAAGCCAAACACCCGCCCACGGTAAATAAACGCCTGATGTTTGCAGGCGCTGCTTGTCGCAATGCATTGCGCCTCAGCCGGTAAAACAGAAAAAGTGTCTCCATGCCACTGAAACACTACCGGTTTGGGCGGGAAAAACGAAAACAGCGGCGAAGACCGTACGGTTTCACTCAGTCGCACCGGAAACCAGCCAATCTCCGGCACCGGATTTCTCGTCACTTTACCGCCGATCACATCGGCGATCAGTTGTGCTCCCAGGCAAAGTCCGATAACCACTTTACCCGCCGCAATGGTTTCCCGGAGAAATGGTTTCTCTGCTTTCAGCCAGGGATGTTCCACTTCCTGATAGATATTCATCGGCCCGCCCATAACCACTAACCAGTCAAACTCCTGCTGTAACGGCAGTGATTCATTATTATACAAATGGGTACAGGTCACCGTGTGACCATTTTCCTGTGCCCACAAAAGAATGCTGCCGGGATTTTCGAACGAAACATGTTGCAGATAATGAATTCTCATTACTTTGTCCACTCAACTTTCCTGCTTTATTCCCGGTCTGCAAAAGCAGCGCTCACCGCTCCCACCCGCACCGGATCAAACAGCGCATGAACTTCCTCGCACATCGATAAAACCCGGCCTACGTCATTGACTTCCGGCATTCCATGATAATAATTTTCCAACGAACAAATAGCAAAGATAGAATCCAGGGAGCGAATTTCCCGGTTTAAATGCTCCGGTACCTCCATAATGGTTTCCACCGCGTCCATTAGGCAGGTATAATTATGGTTTCCTGGCTCAACACCGTATAAATCGCACAGGGCGATCAAATAATTTTCGAGTGCAACCGAAGCGACATTAAATACCACGCTGTAATTCTGGCCTTCCGCCAAAAACTGTTCCCCCCGGTAATGATACATTTTGGCACTGCGGTAGTCTTTGTCAAACTCATCAAAATCAATTTCGCTGATGTTTAACATCCGGTTCACCCCTCCTTCGGGATTCAGCCGGCTACCGCCTGTAGTCCGGCTGAATCTCCGGTTATTTTACTTTACTATCTACCAAACGTTGAGAATCCATTCCTTGTTCTTTTTATGTTCCATATCGGCAAACATGGTGTTGGCCATCTGCTCGGCCAGCCAGATCGCACCGGCATAACCCACTACAGGATGCCGATACAGCCCGGCCCGGTCATACGTGGGAAAACCTACTCTCACCATCGGTATGCCATAGTCAATCGATATGAATCGTCCTTTGGAATGACCCAGAATCAAGTCCAGTTCCAATCCTTTGTTCTTAATTCGATTCTCCATCTCCCAAAAATCCGCGTTAGTGATAATTTCCATGTCGAAATCCACATTTTTCTGTAACGCCTGGATGCGCGGATCCTGGGGATAACTAGTGTTATCGTCACCGAGCAACAGCAATACCGGCTTCATTTCCAGATCGAGACAAAATTCCGCCAGTCCGATGACCAGGTCGGCATTGCCGTAAATAGCAACTTTCTTGTCGGCAAAAAACATATGCGTGAGATCCGTGATGGCATCCACCGCCAGGCCCCGTTCATGAACGAGCGATTGCGGAATCGGCTTACCGGTCAGATTTCGCACATTGCGGAGGAAAATATCCGTATTACGGATGCCGATTGGCGTTGGCCCAATGATGGCCGGAATTTCGAACTCCGTCTCCAGATATTTGGCCGCCTGACCTCCTTCATAACGGTTTAAAGCAATGGTCCCCACAGCATCTCCCAGTCCCTGCAAGTCTGCTATCGTCGTACTGCCGTGGGATACGGCATTTCCATCCGGCATCAGCGGCGAGTCGAAACTTTCGATCTCGAAGATCACCGTCGAGTCGACCTGCATTTCCGTCAGCAAATGTTTGATGGCACTGACATCGCCGGGGTTAACCCAGCCGGTAATCAGATTGAGTTTTCCGCTGGGCTGGCTTTTTTGGGCAAAGTAGCTGACAAATTCTCTAACCGCCTCATCATACCCGCTGACCATGCTGCCTTTGAAACTGGGCGCATGAATCGGGATCAAATGCACCTCCCGTCCGGCATATTTTTCTTTCAGCAGCTCATTATTCAGTTTAAGCACCACGCCATCAATATCGTCACCAATGACTTCGGTGGAACAGGTGCTGATAATCGGTATCACCTTTACGTGCGGGTATCGCATCAGCAGCACATCCACCGCTTCTTCCACCCGGTGCGTGGCTCCAAATACGGCGCCATCCTCATGCAGTGACGAAGACGCCAGTTCAAAACTTTCTTTGAAATGCTGCGAGAACAACAAACGGACAAACATCACGCAGCCTTGCCCTCCATGAACGATACCGATACATTCTTTGATGCCGATACTGGCATATTGAGCGCCGCAGGGCTGGCAGGTAAATATCGGGTTAATCACACCGGCACGTTCTTTTTCTTTCACTTCGCAATGCATAGCATGACTCCTTTCTCCTTGGTTTTCTTTCCTCATTCAGACAGGCAAATCATGCATGTCTATCCTACATCCTCAATAATGCGGATCGCTCAGTTCCTCGTTTAACGAGCCGGTAATTGTCAAGAAATCGATCCGGTCTTTTAGCGACTGCATCAGTTCTCTAATTTCTCCTTTATCCATTGTTGCCAGCCAGGGACAACGGCTGTGAAACGCTTCCATCAGGCAAATCGCTTCCACCCAGTAACACTTGTCGACCGGGTCTTCTTTTTCCACCGGTTCGCCGCACAGCAGCTGTGTCGTTTTACCCAGGATGCCGGCATTTTGTTTTTCCCGGTCCCAGGAACGGGAGTGAAACTGCCAGAGGCAATTTTTCATAATATAATCCACCATTGGTTCAATCTGTTCTTTGATACTTTTATCCATAAATTGGCACCTCCACTACACTGCCGAACGCTGTTTGAGAGTTGAAAAATCGGGATACTCTTTCCCTCGGAGCGCCGCCAGGCTATCATACTTGCCCGTATATTCCCGTAAATGTTGGGCGGAAGCAATGTCTTCGCTCAGATTCGCGTCAGAAATCATTCTCTGCGTCAGAAAGGTTGTCTGATCCGAAATTTCATCTTTACTGATATCGATAAATGCCAACTGATGAACCGGCGAATAGATCGCGTTGTAAATATCGCGGGCAAAGCGGACCCATCCCTCGTATCCCTTCCAGGGACCATTGTGGTAGGCGTGGGCGTTCAGGTAGGGAACCCGAAGTTTTTTGGCTACTTCGCCCGGGCGTTTACCGGTAAAAATAATATCTGGTTTTAGCATTTCCATCGCTTCCAGTCCTTCGAGTTCGTTGGGGTCATCGATGGCCAGCGCCCCTTCTTCGCAGCGGGAAATCCCCTTTTCCATATCCCCCTGGTGACCGAATTTCGTATAGACCGAAACCACGTCAACCCCCATTTCCGCATGAATGACATGCGCCCAGTGCCAGAGTTTCGATCCGCCCGGCCAAAGGCACACTTTCTTTCCCTTTAGCCGTTCCCGATACCATTCCAATTCCGGTTTCCAGCGGGCGGTTTCCTCGTCAATGATGGCTTGAGCCCGGTCTTCAATGCCAAAAAACAGGCCCACTTTTCGAAGCGAATTTGACAATGGTTCAAAGCCGAACCCGTCAATGTCCAGACGCGGTGTTCCATAACGCACTTTCAGTTCGTTGCAGATATACTCGGCCGAGCGGGCGCACTCCAGTACATTCAGATGCGCCCGGTGCATTGACCGGAGGTCATCGTAAGATCCGTTGCCGGTGAAAGTGGACAAAACCTGGATACCCATTCTTTTAAAATAATCCACCATCACTTCCTGATCTCCCTGGATATTATACTCTCCCACATAGTTGATGACGTAGTCGCTGGTAATTTTCGGTTCCACTTCACCGACCTTCTGATTGATCCAGGCAATGTTGATTTTATGATGCCCCCCGGATTGACTCGGTCCGCCAAATCCCGGTGAGTTGCAGACAAAAATGTCCACCTCAGGCATTTCTTCCATCACTTCCTGAGCCACCGCGTTAATGTCGTCTCCAATCAGTGCGGAAGCACAGGTTTGATAAAGTGTCATCCGTTTGATTTTGGGAAATGCTTTGAACGCCTCAATAATGTTTTGCTTGAGCAATTTTTCCGCGCCGAATATTATGTGTTTTTCTTTCATATCCGTGGCGTAAGTATACTTGAGCTGAAAATTATCATTATCACTGATATACCGTTTTGTCTGCCAGGTGTCATACGTGCAGCCGACCGGTCCATGACTCATATGGATAACATCTTTCATCGGGGTGCCAATCACATGCTTGGCGCCGCAATAGGCGCATCCCCGCTCTGATATCGTTCCCGGAATCGTGTTCAAATATCCTTTTGGCAACGCCATGGACAGATCTTCGCCCGGTCCTTTGATGACAGCATGTTTTTCCCGTTCCGGAATGCACTCGCTGCATTTAAACAAATGATAAGGCATAATCTTTTCCTCCTCTGTTTCTGTGAAACTATACTGCCGCTTCCCCGGTTTCTCCCGTCCGGACGCGAATGGCATCGAATACCGGAGAAACAAAGATCTTCCCGTCACCCACTTTGTATTCTGTCCGATTAATCCGGATGATCGCCTCAATAATATCTTTGACATCCTCGTCGTGAGCTAGGATAGTGAACATCCGGCGGGGAAACAGGCTGGTTCCATCCAGAAATTCCGTTACTCTTTTTTCCGTATGACTGTCGTATTGCCCCGCTAAATTCAACAAGTTTTGTTTGCGCTCCTCAATGACGGAAGGGTCTTTCACCAGCTTTCCCCTCCCCATCACCTTGACTGCGGTAAAACCGGCAACGCCCACCTCCACCAGCGCCTTCTTCGTAGCGCTGACCTTGTTCATTCGGACTATCGCGATAATTTCTTTCACACCCACACGCCTCCTTTATAATCCGGCAGCACCGCTGGAAACGGTGTATGCTTCCTCGATGGGGCTGATAAAGATCTTCCCGTCGCCAACCGCTCCCGTGCCAGAGGTTCTGGCACAGCGGAGAACAATATCCACCGCGCCGTCCTTGTCTGCATCTTCGACAGCCATCAGAATCAGGCTCTTGGGGATTTCGTCGTAGAGAATCCCGCCGATTTGCAGTCCTTTGCCTTTTCCCCGCCCCACCACATCAATCATCGTGGCGGCATGATATCCGGCATTCGACAGCTCTTCCAGCACTTGCTCCTTTTTATCCGGTCTTACAATAGCGCGGATCATCATCATAAGATGCATTCCCCCCTTTTCTTCACGACTGCCACTAATCGGCAATCCCGTATTTTACAACCATGGCTTCCAGTTGGTCCATGCTGAGGGGTTTGGGAATTACAAAGTCTTTATTATCAATAATTTTTTGCGCCAGTTCGCCGTACTCTTTGGCCTGATTGCACTCAGCATCATATTCCACCACGGTTTTTTTGTTAAACTCCGCTTTCTGGACGATATTGTCACGAGGCACAAAATGAATCATCTTTGTACCAATAGCGGCGGTAAATTCGTCGAGAAATTCTCTTTCCCGATCCACTTTGCGGCTGTTGCAAATGACTCCGCCCAGACGGACGCCGCTTTGTTTGGCGTATTTCACCAAACCTTTACAAATGTTGTTCGCGGCATAAATGGCCATCATTTCGCCTGAAGCCACAATATACACTTCCTGGGCCTTGCCGTCACGGATCGGCATCGCAAACCCGCCGCACACCACGTCTCCCAAAACGTCGAAAAACACAAAGTCCAAATCCTCTGTATAAGCCCCGTTTTTTTCCATCAGGTCGATGGCCGTGATAACGCCTCGTCCCGCACATCCTACGCCGGGTTCCGGTCCGCCGGACTCTACGCAGCGAATATCTTTATACCCCGATCTGACCACCCTTTCGACCGTGATTTTTTCTTCGCCTTCATCGCGAAGCATGTCCATGAGCGTTTTTTGATTCATCCCGCCCAGAATCAACCGGGTTGAATCGGCTTTGGGGTCACAGCCGTGGATAAAAACCTTTTGATCATAATAATGCGCCATTGCTCCGGCTGTATTTTGCTGCGTCGTCGATTTACCGATTCCGCCTTTGCCATAAATCGCTATTTTTCTTGTCATCACAATAACCCCTTTTCCATTTTTAATCTCTGCCGCTGCGGTAAAATGTGTCCCTCGATAATACTGTCGATCAACCGCAGCGCCTCTTGAGTCTCTTCTTCACAAACCACTGAGATCAGCTCCATTTTCCGGGCAAATATCCGGTCCCGGCCAGCCGCCACTATTCTGTCCGTCCTTTTCAATATTGGCCTGCCGCTATGGCTACCGGTCTCATACCACTCTTCATTATCCCGGGCAACCTCTTCACATTCCCGCAAAACTGACCATTGTATACTCCCCATCCGCTTACCCTCTGATTTCCGCAATATTGTTTAGCGAATTTTCTCGCATTTTGTTTCCATCCTCCTGTTTTTGGCCTTGTCAAAAAACTTTGCCATTGCTATAATGAGGGGGGATAAATCAAATAAACCTGGTGCCACTGGGAGTAGGAGATTTTCCCACGCTTCATGGGTATTCGTGGTATCCATGAAGCTTTTCTTTGTCCGGGTCCGAATGATACGCACCGCTTCGCCTGCCGCCGACCGTTCCACATTTCTTCTGCTATAGAACCACCTCCTTCATATACTGGATGGCCATAATAAAAATGGGTAAACCAAACAAACCTGCGCCACCGGGAATAGGTTGGTTGAATTCCTGCTTCCGGGGCATTCGTGGTGCCCCGAGAAACATTCCAATAATCTTTGACTTGTGCGTATCGCGGCTAGAATACAAAAAGAGGCTTATAAACGGGAGTTACCGTTTGTAAGCCTCTTTGCTTGTAATGGTGATATCATTTCCGCATTCTGCCACCAAGACCATACATAGTGAAGACCAATTGCAAACATCTTTATTCTCTTTTGTACTTGCTGTAGTATGTTCGCATTATATAACTC
>DATMYQ010000164.1:0-16333 GCA_035560935.1 Patescibacteria group bacterium
ACTTGGTATTTAATTGGTATTCCAATTAGTATTTTCGATACAACAAGTTTGGGCACCGGCCGGGAGCGGACTGGAATGAAAGATAAGGCGACTAGGATGCAGGAGATCATGGCAGGGACACAAACAGGACAACACTGGAAAGGCGGAATGGCATGGGAGAATTTTGGGGCCGGTGTTTCTGCGTGAAGCGTTATATCTGTGCAGCCGTGATTGTGATACTGGAGTTTGCAAGTATCGGCATGACTGCTGCTGCACCGGATTTGGCAGGGATTCGGCTGGAGGAAAAAATCGGACAACTATTCATGGTGGACATTCGATATTTTCAAGGAAACGCGGTCACGACGCTGCCGGAGGCGATGTCCAATCAGTTGTACCGGCTAAAGCCGGGTGGAATCATTTTGTTTAAAGAAAACCTGGTCAATGCGGAACAGACACGGAAGTTAACGGCGGATTTGCAACTTTTGAGTAGTAACGGACCGATGCTGATTGCCGTGGATCAGGAAGGCGGAGCGATACAGCGTGTGACCTGGGGAACCACGCTGCCTGGCAATATGGCGATCGGCGCCGCTGATTCCATGGGTTTGGCTTTTGCGAATGGCCAAGTGATTGGCAAAGAATTGCAAGTGTTGGGGATGAACGTAGATTTTGCTCCGGTGCTGGACGTAAATGTGAATCCGGCGAATCCCGTGATTGGCGTCCGGTCTTTTGGCAGTGATCCAGAACGGGTTGCCAGTCTGGGCATTGCGTGGATGCAAGGTTTGCAGTCTGCCGGCGTGGCGGCGGCGGTCAAACATTTTCCCGGACATGGTGATACAACGGTGGATTCTCATCGGGGACTGCCGATAGTGCGCCATGACCGGCAACGCCTGGAAGCGGTGGAACTGAAACCGTTTCGGGAGGCGGCGGCACAGGGAGCCGATATGGTGATGACCGCGCATATTTCGTTTCCGGCGCTGGATGGATCTCTTTGGCCGACAGCGCGGGAGGACGTTAGCACTACGACGCCGGCAACCCTTTCCCGGCCGGTATTGACCGGAATACTGAGAGAAGAATGGGGTTATCAGGGCATTGTTGTCACCGATGCACTGGAAATGAAAGCCATTGCCGACCGGATTGGCCCGGTGGAGGCCGCGCTGCAGGCACTGCAGGCCGGTGCCGATATTCTGCTGATGCCGCCGGAACCGGAAGCGGTGGCGGCGGGTATTGCCCGGGCGGTTCTCGATGGTCGGATTACAGAAAATAGGATTGACGAGTCGGTGGAACGAATTTTAGCGCTGAAGCAGAAACTAGCGGCACAAAGACCGATAACAACCGATGTGGGGGCAATAAACAGTGAGGAACACCGTCAGGTGGCCACGGCAACTGCCCGGCAGGCGGCAACCCTGTTGCGGAACCCCTTGAAACAGCTGCCGTTACGGCTGGCTTCCGGTCAACGGATTGTTGTATTGGCGCCGACGGCAACGGCCCTGACAGATATGCTGAAGGCCGTCAGCGACCTGGCGGTTAGCAACCGCTGCGCTGGCGTGGTCTTGCAGGGATTCGCGCCAAGGGAAACGGTGAGCTTTGACCGAACGGTTCAACAGGCGATTGCCAGTTCGGATTATGTTATCGTGGGCTATCGCCGGGGAGGAGAGACCAATAAGGAGGATAGCGCAAGGGAAGCGCTCAATGCCGAAGTGGCCGCATGGGCGAAGCGGCAGCAGGTACCGTTGGCGCTCCTGCTGCTGAAAAATCCGTATGATCTGGCGGATTGGCCGGATACGATTCCCGGTATCGCGGTGTATAGTGCTGAGTATCCCAGTATTGATGCCGGAATGAGAGTGATTTTTGGAATGCTTTGCCCCACGGGTAAACTGCCGGTATTTCTTCCCGGTTTTGGCTCCGCAGGAGAAGCGTATCCGTTGGGCTATGGTCTGGAGTATTCTAAGGACTGAACCGGAGAGGAGGCTGTCCGTGGGGAAAAAACATTGCAAGAACAAAGTGCAGTGCCTCTTGATTGGTGCCGCACTTCTGGCCATTTTGTTAATGTTTTATGATAATTACCAGGATACGCTGCAACTGATTCAGGAGGAACACAGGGTACAGCGGGAATTGGTTGAAAAAAATATCACCGCCGCACTGGAACAGGCGGATTTGGCCTCCCGGCTGGTGGATGCGCAGGTGCGGCAGGAGAAAGAAATGATTCTGCGGCGTTTGTCCGACCGTTACCGGCAAAATCAGGATATTCTCTCCTGGGACCTGGCGGGAATTCGTCAGGAAATCCAACCCTATCACTTTTATGTAATTGATGACCGTTCGCGGATTGTACGCACAACGGATGCAGCCGAATTGGGGATGGACTTTTCAATATATCCATATTTTGATAAATTGTTGACGGCGCGGCGGCAATCGGGGAGTTTTGTTTCCGAACGGTTGGAGGTGTCCCAGGACGGGCAACTGAAAACGTATGGTTATTTGCCAACCGAAGACCAACGGTATTTATTGGAAGTAGGGCTGGACTTTCGGGAAAAATTTGTGTTGCCGGAACAGGGCAATCTGGCCACGCTGGTTAGTTTGCTCAGCCGCCGTTATCCGCTGGTCGATGATGTGCACATTTACCGTCTCAGTAAGCAGGGTGAGTTGCTGCGCTCGATGCTGAACCGGAATAGCGATTCCGGCATGCCGGTGGATATTGATAGCACCCGCGAACTGGTTGGGACGGTGCTCCGGGAGCGGAAAATACAGGAGTTTAGCAGCCAGAAAAATTCCGGCGATAGCAAAAAAACGATACGCTATATTCCCTATCAGAGTCAATTGCGCGATGGGAAAATTGACTGGGGCAATTCCTTTGTTGTTGCGATTACCTACAATAATCAGCAATTAAGTTATGCGATGGCGCGCCATCAGAGAGCTCTTTGTGTGAATGTGCTGCTGATTTTACTGGTTTTCGGCGGCATGCTGTTTGGGTTGAATTATTTGCTCCGCCAGGTGGAAGCCAGCCGGGAACAACTGGCTTCCATCATTAATCTGACCTCGGAAGGGTATTGCCGCCTGGGACCGGATTTGCAGTTTGAACAGGTGAATGAGGCCATGTGCCGGATGACTGGTTATTCCGAGGCGGAATTGCTGGCAATACTGCTGCCACGGTTAATTACGGAGTGTGACGAGGAAGTGGAGGCGACAGTCCGCCCGGAGTTGAGTCTGGACGACATTGAAAGCTGGAAAAATAAAGAATTGGTGTTGCTGGCGAATGGTGGCCGCCGGATGTTTGTTGTGGTCAATGCTACCGTGGTTCGCGACAGTGACGGACAGGTCCGGTCTGCTTTTGCTTTCATTCATGATGTGACGAACCGGAAAGTGACCGAAGAATATGTCCGTCGTATGGCCTATCACGATCCGCTGACGGATTTGCCCAATCGTAAACTGTTTTATGAGAAGATGCAGCAGGAATTGGCCCGTTGCCGCCGGAACGACACCATGCTGGCGGTGTTGTTTGTGGACATGGATCGTTTTAAGTTTGTTAATGATACGTACGGTCATGAAACCGGGGATTTGCTGCTGTGTGAAGTAGCCCGGCGCTTGCATTCCATTGTCCGGGAAAGCGATATGGTGGCACGGCTGGGCGGGGATGAATTCACGCTAATTGTTACCGACTTGCAGGATGAAAATGATGTATCGGCGGTTGCCAATAAAGTGTTGGAAGTTTTTCAGAAGCCGGCGGTGATTCGGGGTCAGGCACTGGTTTTGCAATGCAGTGTCGGTGTCAGCGTGTTTCCTCGTGATGATCAGCAGGCGGAAGGGTTGCTGCGCAAAGCCGACGCCGCTATGTACCGGGCGAAAAAGCATGGACGGAATCGGTGGCAGGTGTTTAAAGACGGCGAAAGCGAACTTTTATCTTAAGCGGAAACAGAACGGCCCGGACGCACGGTTGCGACCCGGGCCGTTTGGCTGTATAGTATTGGTTAGAACAGAAGGGGTGAAAGAAACCATGATTGTCATTGACGGATTAATTAAAGAGTTTGGCGACCGGCGGGCGGTGGACCAGCTGAGTCTGACGATAGAACCGGGAGAAACCTTTGGCTTGTTGGGACCCAACGGCGCGGGCAAAACGACGACCATCCGCATCTTGACCATGCTGACCCGGCCTACGGCCGGACGCATTATCATCAATGGCTGTTGCCTCCCGGAGAGTGAGCGGGAGATCAAGGCGATGATCGGGGTGGTGCCGCAGCATCTGAATCTGGATATTGATCTGACCGCCCGGGAGAATCTGGAGTTGCATGGCCGCTTACATCATATTCCGGCCCGGGAGCGGTCCCGCCGGGCGGAGGAATTGCTGGAGTATGTGGAACTGGCTGAACGGGCGGAAGATATGGTTCAGCGGTTTTCCGGCGGCATGAAGCGGCGTCTGATGATTGCCCGGGCCCTGATGCACCGGCCCCAAATACTGTTTTTGGATGAACCGACCGTGGGATTGGATCCCCAGGTGCGGCGCAAGTTGTGGGATTTGATTCGCCGGATGAACGGCGAGGGGCTGACGGTGCTCCTGACCACACATTATATTGAAGAGGCGCAGAATTTGTGCCGACGGGTGGCCATCATGGAAAAAGGCCGCCTGATTGCGATGAGCAGCCCGGCGGATTTGTGCCGTAGTCTGGGAAATTACGTGGTGGAGTGGAGCGCGGCGGAAGGACGGCAGTATCAGTTCTTTGGCGACCGGGCAGCGGCGGCGGCGTTTACCGGAACGCTGGCGGAGAATGCCACGCTGCGTCACACCAGCCTGGAGGATGTGTTTGTGGAACTGACGGGACGGAAGGTGGTGGAATGATGCTGCTGCAAGATATCTGGACGGTGTTTTGGCGGGACTGGATCGTGCTGAACCGGCGAATGTTTAAATTTATTTTGTCCCGAATGGTCAGTCCCGTCTTATACCTGGTGGCGTTTGGCTGGGGACTGGGCCGGGGAATGCCTGCCGGCAGCGGCAGCTATCTTGATTTTATCGTGCCGGGGATCATGGCGCTGAACGCGATGAACATCAGTTTCAGTTCGGTGGGATCGCCGCTGAGCATGAGCCGTCTGTACCATAAGACGCTAGAAGAATATTTGATCGCACCGGTCAGTACGCTATCGTTCGTTATCGGCAAGGTACTGGCCGGTGCGTTGCGGGGTATGATCTCATCCAGCGTCATTTTTCTGTTGGCCTGGCTGTTTGGCGCCCATTTTCTGGTGAATGGCTGGTTTATGCTGGCGTTGCTGCTTAACTGTCTGCTGTTTGCCGCTTTGGGCCTGGTGGCGGCCATGCTGGTCGACTCGCATGAGGAAATGTCCAATGTCAATACCTATGTGCTCTTGCCGATGTCCTTCCTTTGTGCGACTTTCTTCAGTCTGGACCGGTTTCCGGTATTGGTGCGCGGTGTGATTGAATTACTGCCGTTGACACATGCCGCTTACGCGTTGCGGGCGATTGCCAGCGGCGGAGAGGTACCGGTGACGGCGTTGGCAATCATGGCCGTATATACCATACTGCTGTTGGCAGTGGGTGTTTGGACGATGCGCCAGGTGCGAGACTGACCCAGACGAGATGACGATGTCAAAGAAAAACAGACCCCGGGAATCCTTTACGTGGTTCCTGAGGTCTGTTTTTTTACAGCATGGCGGCGAATTCTTCGGGAGGCGGTAGTTGTGGCAACACTTTCCAAGGCTGATGCGCAGCCAGATCCGCCACGGAATAGTTGCCGGTGGCCACGGCGACCGTGCGGGCGCCCACTTCTTTACCACAACGAATGTCGTTGGGCGTATCGCCGATGATATAAATATCCTGCAGGTTGGCCCGGTACTGCCTGGTGGCGATGGTTATCGCCTGGGTTGCAATGTCCAGGCGATTTAGACTCTGGGCATCGAACGCACTGTCCTGGAAATTGAAGTATTGGTCAATACCATAGTGGGAGAGTTTGATACTGGCACCGGTGCAGGTGTTGCCGGTCAGCAGCAGGGAAACGGTGTGTGGCTGATCATGAAAATACTCCAGATTTTCCGTCACAGCCGGCATAAGGCGTCCCTGGCGGGCTTGAAGATGCGCAGGTAAGAAACCTTCATAACAAGTCACCAAACTTCGGATTTCATTAATGGACGCCGGCCGGCCGGTGAGATGTTCAATGATCTGCTTGGCGATTGAACTATCGGTCATACCACCGGAATGAATCAGCGCAAAATCCGGTTCTTGCTGCCAAAGCCGGCGGGTGGCTTCCTGAAACGCAAAAAGTCCGGCTTTGGCGGTGCGCATCAAGGTGCCGTCAATATCCCAAAAAAGAATTTTCATGGCAAATGATCTCCTTAAAATGTAAAAATATTTGGTTTGTGAGTTAATCGGTGAAAAACGGCATTACAACCGTTCCACCACACACTGAATCAGCGGGTAGCGATAGACATCGCCGTCCAACGCTTTCCAGGCCGCGATCAGGGAGGTGATCAACAGGCCCAGTAACAGCAGAAGAAAAAGAGGCCATAACAGGATGCCGATCAGTAAGGCTGACAGCATGGCCACTACTGATCCGGCCAGCAGGATCGATACATGGGCTACCAGCGCCTGTTTGGCATGGTCGGCGACGAAAGGATCTTCTTTTTTTAGGAAAAAGATCAGCAGCGGGGCCAGTACGAATCCGATTCCGCCCAGAAAATATGATAAGTGGGCGGCGATGGACCAGAGTTTTTGTTCCGTGGTGACATTGTTCATTTTGATGCACCTCCTGTGACTTTTATTCTACTATAGGGTTGGTATAGTAGTACATAAAAATCTGCGTGGAATGAAAGCTGACGAAGTGGCCGGAAAAATACATTGCAGGAGTATTTACCGATGATAAAGAAAATACCGGTATGATCGTGAATTTGGTCTTTGCTTATTGCCGACAATAGACTGACACGGGAGGTGGTGGGAACGTGCAATACGAAGTGGTTGCCGAAATATTTTCGCGGATTGCCCGATACTACGATGTGATGAACCATCTGTTCAGCCTGAACCGGGATTGCTACTGGCGACGCTGTGCCGCAGCCCGAACCGGCTTGCGGGCGGGTGACCGCGTGCTGGACGTTTGTTGCGGAACCGGGATGTTTAGTTTGGAATTAGCTAAGCTGACCGGAAAAGAAGGGCGGGTCACCGGTCTCGACTTTAGCCGGGAAATGTTGGCGGTGGCCAAGGGGAAAATGGAACGGCACCCTTTGGGTAAAACAGTTTTTTTGCAACCGGGGGATGCAATGAGAATGGAGTTTGCCGATGGCTCCTTTCCGGTGGTGGTATCAGCCTTTGGACTGCGAAATTTACCGGATATCGAAAACGGTTTGCGCGAAATGGTCCGGGTATTGGAGAGTGGCGGCCGGTTGGTCATTTTGGAACTCGGCAAGCCACAGGGAAGATTTTGGGAGTCGTTATACCGTTTCTACCTGGAAGTCATGCTTCCCCGTCTGGGCAATGCCGCTGCCGGATCCGGCAGTCCCTATTGCTGGCTGCCGGAATCGCTGCGACGTTTCCCAACGCCGGAGGTCTTTTGCCGGATGATGACGGAAACGGGGCTGGAAAATGTGGAACGCCAGATGCTGACCGGTGGCATTGCCAATGTGTTTTGGGGTAACAAACGGGTTGGTTGAAAAACAAAAAGACTATTTTTTATCACAACGAGGAGGTTCCTTCGCGGCGCTTGCAAGCCGCGAAGGAACCTCCTCGTTGTATTTAGCAGTCATCCTTGAGCCGCTGTTTTGAATTAGGGGAAGTTTACAGGCGGAACTTGGTGACTTCGACGTTCAGTTCCTCGGCCATCATCGCTAGTGCCCGGCTGGCTGCGGCAATTTCCTGCATCGAGGCGGCCTGTTCCTCGGTGGCTGCGGATACCGTCTGTGCTTCCTGCATGGCGTTGCGGCTGCTTTCATCGATAATCTGGATGGAAGAAACCACATCCTGATTGCCCTGGGCCACGTGCTGGATCGCGGTGCTGACCTCTTTGATCTGGACGACGGTGAGGTTTAGCAATTCCGAAAGTTCTTCGAAGGATTCACCGGCCCGGTTGGCGACGCCAATGCCTTCTTCGACGACGAGTCCTTCACGGTCAATTTCCCGCTTGACGGCGGTCACTTTGCCGTGAATGGCATCGATCAGCTGTTTGATCTGTTCCGAAGCACCAGCCGATTGTTCGGCCAGTTTGCGCACTTCATCGGCGACAACGGCGAAGCCTCGACCGTGCTCGCCGGCGCGGGCGGCTTCAATGGCCGCGTTTAGCGCTAACAGATTGGTTTGTCCGGCGATGCTCTGGATGACATTGACAATCTCCTTGATTTGATCGGCGCTGGTAGCCAGACTGAGCGCCTGTTCCGCGCTCTGTGCGGATTCGCTTTTGATGGAGTGCATGGTCCGGACCACATTATCGATCGCCTGACGGCCTTTTTGCGACGTGAGCTGCATTTTGTCGGCCATCTCGGAGACTTCAGTGGTGGTGGCGGCCACTTCTTCCACACTGGCGGCAGTTTGCTGGGCGACGTCGCTGACTTCGCCTACAACCTGGTTTTGACGGGAAGCGCCTTCGGCGACGTCGGTAATGGAGGTGGCCACCAGAGTGGAAGTTTGCGCCGATTGTTCCGTACTGGCGGTCAGCTGTTGCGATGACGCGGCCAGTTGTTGGGAATTCTGGTGTACCTTGCGTAATAATCCACGGGTATTGTCAGCCATAGTCCGGAAGGCAGCGGACAATCGGGAAATTTCGTCTTGACCGGAAGTTTTTTGTGGCAGATTGCTCTGGTCGGTATTGAGTATCGACAAGGTGTTCTCGGTGTAATCCCCGGCGGCCAGATTTTCCGCCAGAAGGGTCATTTTTTCAATAGGCTTGACCAGGCGGGCGACGAACAGATAGACCAGCAGTACGGAGAGCAGGATCATCAAGATAGCCATGCCCAGTGTAAAGTTGCGGGTGGCGACAAGGTCTTCCATAAATTCCGCTGTGGTTAAAGAGACGGCAATGATCCAGGGGGTGTTGGCGATCGGCATAAAGCCCATGTATTTATCCTGTCCCTGAAACTGATAGTTCATCACAGCCGATTCCTTTTTGACCATACGGGCGCCGATGTCGCGCAGTGTCTGAGCCAGAGTGGTGTCCTGGGAAAAGTTGAGTTTCAGAATATTATCTTTGTTGGGATGGGCGAAAACCAGGGACTTGGAATCGGTTGCAAACGCGTAACCGGTTTTCCCGGCTTTCACACCGGCAATGAATTGGCTGACCGTGTCCATGCTGGCGGTGGTAATCAGGTAACCGACCGTGGTTCCCGCCTTTTTGAGCGGTACCGTGATGCTATAGACCAGATGATTGGTGGTTCGGGAAATCAGCGGGTCGGAGACCACCGTTTTGCCGGTGCTGACGGCCTGCTGGAAGTAATCACGGTCAGCCCGGCTGCCGCTGGCGTTGTTGTTGCCAAACAGGACGTTGCCGGCCGGATCGGTGACCATAATGGTCTCGTAGTGCTTGAGAAGTTGAACGTCGCGTTCAATCCGGGCCAGGCCATTCACCCGGTCCAGGCTGGTGATGACTTCATCCCGGGCCATGGATTCCGATTCCGCCTGATAAGTGCGGACCAGGCCGGTGATTTCCCGGGCGGTTACTTTGGTCAGATCCATCAGATCGTCTTGCATTTGTTCCTTGATGCTGGCCTGGGTCCGGTAATAAGAGACGAAGGAAGTCGTGCCGATGGATAAAACCAGAATGAGACTGATTAGCAGGGCGAACTTGGTTTTAATGCTGTTCATGGGGGGTTCCTCCTTTGTGTTATGCGTATTTCATTTATTAAGGGATAAGGAAAACCGGGGCGGGAAAATTTAGCGGAAAATGCTGCATGTTATGACGGACTCGTTTCCAGGGTCTCGATAATGGACAGAATTTCTTCCAGGTCGACCGGTTTGGATAAAAGGGCCAACGCGCCTTGTTGCAGGACGAAGGCAGCGGTTTGGTCATTGGCGTAACCGCTAATGATGATTACGTGTGACTGGGGATTGCATCGTCGGATCTGCTGCAGCAATTCAATTCCGTCGATACCGGGCATTTTCAGATCACTGATAACCAGTTCGTGGTGTTTGCGTTGGTAAAGCGACAAGGCTTCTACGGGAGAATCCAACGCATCGCAATCATGTCCGGACAGCTTCAGAAAGCGGTGAAGACCGGACAGAGAACGAATGTCGTCATCGACCAGCAAAATCTGCATTGCGTTCACTTCCTCCGTGGTGGCATCACCAATTATGGTGTTGCCCTATACTATAGCAATTCGCGTGCCAAAGACTATTGGAAAGAAGAATGCGCTAATAATCGACAAAAAAACATCGGGCCAAGAAAATAAACTAACAAAGGTGTTCCAAAAGGAACACCCACTCTGCTCCTTTTGGAACAGAGTGGGTGAAATGGTACGGTGCGTTCGCCGTGAAAGCGGCGAATCAGGAATGACGGCTGTCTGGTGACGGATTGTTTCCGGGCGCGCCCTGATTCCGGTCCAGACGGTAGGACAACGTGCGCCGGGTCAGACCCAGATAGGCGGCAGTCGCTGATTTGTTGCCGTGGTGTTTTTCCAGGGCGGCGGCAATGATGTGGTCCATGAACCCGTCCAGAGAGAAGCCCTGTTCGGGTAAATAAAATTGTTCCGGATTCAGAACGGCAGTCCGGTTGTCCGGGAAGGAAGGCGCCGCCAGTGGTGTGACGGCCACTGATGGCAGGATGATATGGGCGGGGTGAAGTTCGATGCCGTCAAACAGTACGGTGGCCAGTTCCATGGTGTTTTTTAATTCCCGTACGTTGCCGGGCCAGTTGTGATTTTCCAAAATTTGCGCCGCGGCGGGACTGATGCACTGGAAACTTTTTTTCTTCTGCAGGGCCAGCTCCTGCAGAAACATCAATGCCAGCGGCAGGATTTCTTCCCGTCGTTGCCGCAGAGGAGGAATGTTCAGGCAGGCTACTGACAGACGGTAATACAGATCCCGCCGAAAACTGCCGTCGGCCACCTTGTCCGTCAGGTTGGCGTTAGTGGCGCAAATAATACGGACATCGACGGGGATCTTTTTGAGTCCGCCCACCCGGTAGAATTCTTTTTCCTGAATGACCCGCAGTAATTTTGCCTGAAGTTCCGGCAACAAGTCGCCCACTTCATCGAGAAACAGGCTGCCGCCGGCGGCCAGGTCCAGTTTCCCTTTTTGCCCTTTGCTCAGGCTGCCGGTAAAACTGCCGGGATCGTAGCCGAACAACTCGCTTTCGAACAAACTGGCAGTCATGGCAGCGCAGTTAATATCCACCAAGGGCACTTCCGGGGTGGGGTTTTTCTGACCAAAATGCACCAAACGGGCCAGGATTTCTTTGCCGGAACCGGTTTCACCCTGGATCAGAACCGGGATGCTGCGGTCCAAATGGTAAGCCTCTGCTTCTGCCAGCAGCTTCTGCATAGTCGCGGAAAATACGCCGATGCTCCCCAGACCGGCGGTCTGCCCAACCAGTTGGCGGAGGCGGAGAACTTCACGACGGGCGTCATCCGCCGCTTCCTGCAGGCAGGCATCCTTTTCCCGCAACCGGCGATTTTCGTGGATCAGATTTTGGTGTTCCGCCACCTGGTCGGTAATCACGGCCAGTTCCTCAATGTTCAGCGGCTTTAATAAATAATCACGGGCTCCCGCACGCATGGCCTCGACGGCCAGTGTCACATCGTCATGGCCGGTGATCAACACCACGTCCGTTTCGTTGCCCCGGGGAAGCGTGCGTAGCTGCTTTAAGAGCTCGATGCCGGAAATGCCCGGCATTTTCACATCGGACACCACTAAGGGATAGTCGCCGGTGGTAAAGGCTTGCAAAGCCTCTGCCGCATCGGCGCAAACCGTGACGGTGTGCCCCAGTTCCTGCAAAAAATGTTGCAGGGAGCGTCGGATACGGGCATCATCATCCACTGCCAAAATGTTCATTGTTACTCCCTTCCATCTACCGGGCCGATTTCGGCCACCAGCGGCATCACCACCTGAAACGTGGATCCGTGCCATTCATTTTCACGGACCGTTACCCGACCCCGGCAGTCATTAAGAATTGAGGCGACAATGGAAAGACCCAGCCCCATGTTGTCACCGGTGTCCCGGGTGGTAAAAAAAGGTTCGAAAATTTTCTCGCGCATTTTTTCCGGGACGCCCGGTCCGTTGTCGGCGATTTCCAGAATAACGCTATCGATGCCGGCCATAGCGGTGACATAAATATGCTTCTCCGATTTCCCGGCATTGTCCAGCGCCTGCATGGCGTTAACCAGCAGATTAATGATGATTTGTTCCAACTGAACCAGCGTTAGCGGTACGGGCGGCAGTTTTGAAGGAAGTTTCTTTTCCAGACGGACGCCGTGGGAAGATAATTGGTTGCCGATTAAGCGCAGCGAACCGGTTAACGCCTCCGGCAGATGGGAGAGCGGGAGGCCGCTGTCACGACGGTTGCGAATGAAGGCGCGCATGTGTTTGATAATATTGTCGATCTGAGTGGCGCAGTCGGAAATCTCGCGCACGTCACGGATAATATCTTCCAGTGGCCGGATTTTTCCCCGTTTGTGCAGGAAAAGGATGCCATCTGCGGTGATTTTCAACGCATTCAACGGTTGATTGATTTCGTGGGCAATGCCGGCGGTCAGTGTGCCCAGGGTGGCCAGACGTTCGGCCTGGGAAGCGCGGGACAAAATGGCAATCCGTTCTTCCACCGCCTTTTTGCGG
Organism: Patescibacteria group bacterium; assembly: GCA_035560935.1. Classification (GTDB taxonomy): domain Bacteria; phylum Bacillota; class Negativicutes; order Sporomusales; family Sporomusaceae; genus DATMYQ01. The sequence continues at coordinate 12,725 of DATMYQ010000164.1, forward strand.
TCGCTGATATCCCGGCTGGATGTGAGGAATCCGGCGAAGTCGCCGGCGTTATTGTAAAAAGGCCAACTGGTGGAAGCAACCCAGTGATAGCGGTTGCCATGATAATGCAGGCGATAGTCCATGTCGCAGGGACGCCGAAACCGGAAGGCTTCCTGAAAAATGGACGAGACCTGCTCGCGGTCTTCCGGATGAACCCCCTGCAACCAGCCGTCGCCCAGTTCCTGTTCCAGGGTGTGTCCTGTAAACGCCAGCCAAAATTTATTGAAATAGTCGCAATGACCGGACGGATCGGTTCGCCAGATCATAGCTGGAAACTCATCAAAAATACGCAGGTAAAAATTACTGGAGCGGAACAATTCCTCTTCCGCCGCTTTGCGTTGGGAAATGTCCCGGACAATTCCCTGCAGGCGGTTGCCACGGATCTGCTTGAAATGAATTTCCGCCGGGAAACGGGAACCATCCTTGCGCACCAGGGTTCTTTCCACAATGGCCGTACTGCCGGTTTTGAGCTGTTCGTGGACTGGTTCCATGCCGGTCCGGCTTTCTATGGCAACCAGTTCAGAGGCGTTGCAGCACAACAGTTCTTCCCGGCTATAGCCGGTGATTTGACAACAGGTGGTGTTGACGTACAAAAAATTGGCGTCGTAATCGGTGACGATCATGCCATCCGAAGCAAGATCCAGCAACTCTAACAGTTCTTCGCGGCTTTCGGTGTATGGGGCCATGTGATCACCTCATCGCATTACTTATCAGTAGTTGTATTATTTCGACGATGAAAGAGACTATCCTGCCCGGGCAATGGCAGTTGCGCAATAAAGGCGTCTGGTGCCGGAATCTTTGTGGCTTTCAATGAAAACATTTAGTCAGCTTACAATGAATATGATATAATTTAACAATAAGTGATTATTTTATCAGATGGTCCGGTTTAATGAGGAGAGGAGCTGTCATTATATGACTCAGGAACAAGGAGGCGGGGCTTGCCGGCCGGCTGGCGAGATCTTTGCCGACGAAATGCAGAAGTGGTTTGAACAAAAGGAATTTGAAAATATTGTTTCGGCCTGTCAACAGGCGATGGAAAACGGTGAAAATACTGCTGAAGCCTATTTTTGGCTGGGAGTTGTCACCGGGGAAGAAGGCAATATTGAAAAAGCGGTCGATTTTTATACCAAAGCCATTGAGTCTTCGCCACAGGCCAATTATTACGCTTACCGGGGCAGCACATATGCTATTGCCGGTTTGATGCCGGAAGCGATTGCGGACTACTCGCAGGCGATACGGATCAAGCCGGAAGACTGGCTAAATTATGCCAACCGGGGCGTTCTTTATATGGAAAAAGAAATGTACGAGCATGCGGTGAATGATTTTAATGAAGCGTTGGAGCTGGAACCGAAGGATATCGGGTCCTATTACAACCGGGGGGAAGCCTTTATGGCTCAAGGGCTATACTCTATTGCCATTGATGACTTTAACGCCATTATTGCGCTGGCGCCGGAGGATGCCGATGCCTACGCCAAACGGGGCCAGGCATATTCAGAACTGGGAATGCCGGACAAGGCGATTGCTGATTATGATAAGTCCATTGAATTAGATCCTGAAAATATTTCAACGGTGGTGATCCGGGCGTCACTGTACATGGCGGCTGGCCGTCACGATGACGCCATTGCCGGGTTTACCCGGGCGGTCGAGGCCAACCCCGAGGATGCGCGGGCCTGCTTTTTCCGGGGAATTGCCTATGTATCCAAAGGGGATTTTGCCCTGGCAGTCAACGACTTCGATCAGATGATTCTGGCGGAACCCGAGTTTGCTATCACTCATTACAATAAAGCACTGTGCTGTGACCGGTTGCAACGGCCGGTGGAAGCGGCGGCGGCTTACCGGCGTTTTCTGGAGTTGGCGGAACCCGGCTCGTTTGAGGTAAAGCATGCGACAGAACGTTTGAAGACATTGGAAGAGCAGCAACCGTTGCAATAATTTAGAAAGTGGGTGGCGGAAATGGCAGAGCAAAAACGAAAGTTTTCCCGCGTGTCTTTTCCGGTGACGGTTCACCTGGAAGGTGCGGGAATTACGGCCGATGGCCGTGCTCAGGACCTGGGTGTCAAAGGCATGTTTGTGGTGACGGAAACCCATTTGCTGGCAGGTACTCCGGTGGCGCTGCGGTTGTACGTCAGCGGTTGGAGAGAACGGGAACCGCTCTGCCTGAAGGGGGACGTTGTCCGGGTGGAACCTGGCGGGGTTGCGGTGGAGTTCCGGGAAATGAGCCTGGAAACGTTCAGCCACTTGAAGAATATTGTGATGTATAATAACGATGGACAGATTGAAGAGAAAACCTACAGCGACTGAATGGATGGCGGCGGAAAAATTTCCGCCGCCGTTTGCTTGCCTGAGCGCACGAAAAAATGAAACCGAGGCGTCATTGCAGTGGGAGCAAACCGGGAAAAAAATAATTGACGGAAAATTTGGAATTGACAGTAAAAACATTGAGGAATACAATGGGAATGGAAGCAAATACATATAAAAGGAGGAGTACGACGGTCATGAACAAAAAGCTCGTGGTTATCCTCACAGTTGTCAGTATGGTGGTATTGCTGCTGGGGCTGCCGGTACTGGCGGCGCCGGAGAATGGGCAGCTTCCCAACGTGAAGATTCTGGCCACCGGCGGTACCATTGCCGGCGCCGGGGTGTCCAGCACCCAGACGGCCGGCTATCGGGCTGCGGTGGCGCCGGTAGATGCGCTCATCAACAATGTGCCGGAACTAAAAAAAGTGGCTAATGTGTCCGGAGAACAGATTTCCCAGATTGCCAGCGAGAATATGACGAATGAAATTTGGCTGAAATTGGGCAAACGGGTGAATGAGCTGCTGGCGTCCCCGGACGTCGACGGCGTGGTCATCACCCATGGCACCGATACATTGGAAGAAACAGCGTATTTCCTTAACCTGGTGGTTAAAAGCGATAAACCGGTGGTTGTGGTGGGCGCGATGCGGCCCGGCACTTCCATCAGTGCGGATGGGCCGATGAATCTGTATCGGGCGGTGGTGCTGGCCGGCAGTAAGGAAGCGGTGGGTAAAGGCGTGCTGGTCATGCTGAACGACCAGATTAATGGCGCCCGGGACGTGACAAAAACCAATACATCCGATACCGATACCTTTAAAGCACCGGAATTGGGTTTGCTCGGCTATATTCAGAATGAGACGGTGTCTTTCTATCGACAGTCTACCCGTAAGCATACTGCGTCCAGTGAATTCAACATCATGGGTTTGCAGGAGCTGCCCCGGGTGGATATTGTGTATGGCTACGCCAACAATACCCGGGTGATGATGGATGCGCTCATCAACGATGGCGTGAAGGGAATTGTTCATGCCGGCACCGGTAATGGCAGTTTTAACGCGAATGTCAAACCGGCAGTGGAAGAGGCTCTGAAAAAAGGTATCGTGATCGTCCGCAGCGCCCGGGTGGGTAATGGCATTATCACCCGGGGCGGCGAGTTTGATGACGATAAGTATAATACTGTGGTTTCGGACACGCTGAATTCGCAAAAAGCCAGGGTGTTGCTGATGCTGGCCCTGACCAAGACCAACAACCCGCGGGAAATACAGCGGATGTTCTGGG
>DATMYQ010000165.1:0-9528 GCA_035560935.1 Patescibacteria group bacterium
GGCTGAGAGGCTGGCTAACATCCAAGTGTCCGGCCAGAGTTCCTACCTTTTTTCCCTCCACGAGAATTTGTACTTTCTGAATATCCGGAAATTCCGTCAACGTATTGACGATTGCCACCACCGTCAGCCGTTCTGCGGTTGATCCTCCCGTATGTTTTTTCATCAACACCGCATTAAAATCCGCATAGGCAACACCATCCCGGATTTGCAGATCACGGACTGCGCTGCCAGCGGGCATAACCGCCACCAGTTCCGGACTTTTGGGTCCCGCCGCCAGACATTCTAACGCTCCTTTGGCAAGACTTACGCTACCCGCTCCGGTAACCGTCCTTACTTCAGGTACCAAATACAATGCATCTTTCGTGGCAAAATACACCTTCACCGTGGCTGTCTCGCTAATACTGCCGCCACTAGGTGCCGGAGGTGTTTTGACTTCCGTGGAACCACTCTGGCTGCCTGATGAACCGTTACCGCAACCGGCCAGTATACCGGCACAGAGCAACATTAAGAAAACCAGCCCAAACAAGCGGTTGTGCATCATCACTCACCACCCCGTATTTTTGCCGCCTGTGCAAAAAACCGGTCTAATCCCTGCACAATCCCTTGGGCTACCCTTTGTTGAAAGTCCGGCGAGTTAAGCAAACGTTCCTCCACCGGATTGGAAATAAATGCTGTTTCGATCAGCACCGCAGGCATATTCGTGTTTTTCGTCAGATAAAATCCAGCGACACAGGCCCGCCGGTCCTGTAGCTTGGTCGAATCCACCAGACTGCTTTGGATCTGTTGCGCCAACAGAGAATCATAAGGAGACTTTTGCGAATAATAGGTACTCACGCCGCCAACAGAACTATCAGAAAATGCATTGGCATGAATACTGACAAATACATCCGCCTTACGAGAATTGGCCACCGTGGTCCGGGCCTGTAGTTCCTGTAAATCACTGGCTCCCGGCCCATAGACGTCCTGATCTCCCTGTCGGACCATCACGACGGTAGCCCCGGCTTTTTCCAACAAGCTCTTAAGTTGATTGGTCATCGCCAAAGTAACGTTTTTTTCATATGTTCGTGCCGGACCAATGGCCCCCACATCGCTGCCGCCGTGTCCGGCATCGACAGCAATCACCTTGTTTTTCAAACCGGCCGTGAAAGTCATCGTTGGCACCACCGTCGCCGGTTTATTAATATCGACCACCACTCGAAAAGGCCTGCCTGCCTTGGGATCGCTCGGTAAAGTAAACACTTTATAATCACCGGGATTCAGACGTGAAGGCAGATCAATCACCATTTTGGTGTTACCGGGTCCATTTTCACTGATATTAACCTTATCGACAATCGTTCCGTCGAATTTTTGCGTCGTTTCTATCTTACCTGGCCCCGCTCCCCGGATGTTTACTATCAGCTGTGGTTCCGGCTCGGCCACGATCGTGCCCCGAACCTCCACCGGCCCGGCCACGTCCATAACTATCCGTACCATGGAACCACCAGTGGCAGAATCCAGATGGTTTGCCCAACGCATAGAAGTCAGTTCACTTTTCAACGGAACCGGCGACGGCACAGTTGAACCCGCTAACGTCGGTGACACCGCCGGTAACGCGGAAACCGTAGTCACCGGCTGACTCGTTGAAGCCGTATTTGATGATACAGGCGCTGCATCGACGGAAGTGGTGAAAAATGCCAACAAAAAACACAGAGTAATAACCCAACGCCGCAACAGCAACACCTCCTCTAAAAAAATATCATTATACTTAATCTAATTAACATTCGCTGTTAACAAGCAGAATCCTGCAAACCAACAGCATTCAACCCGTTTTAATCACGTTGTTGAATCATCGCCAGCAACGTTGCCGCTTCCTCCCGAGCCTGACGGGTAGCCGCCACATCCACGGCGATATCAATTTGCAGCACATCGCCTTCCGTCGCGTCCGGCAATAACGCCCGGGGCCAGTTGACCGCCGGTACCGTTTCCTCTGCCACCAGCACCGCGTATTCACCTTCAAAACGGTCAATCACCATTCTCACCTGCATCCAGCACACCTACCGTTCTTTATCAATTTTATACGTTTTTCCGTCGCTGGTAATTGTGATCGTTCCATTTAAATCGGTACGAAATACCGGTACTTTTTTTTGTTCCAACCGTTTCACAATGGACGGATGCGGATGATGGTAGTCGTTGTTGGCGCCAACACAGATCAGCGCCGCTTCCGGAGAAACCGCCGTCAAAAACGGCAGTGAGGTAGACGAGTTGCTGCCGTGATGGCCCACTTTCAGCAGAGTGCTTTTTAGTCCATCCGCATCATTTTTCAACATCACCGCTTCCGTTTCCTTCTCCGCATCACCCATCAGCAACACGGAAAATGCTCCATAGCTTAACCGGACAACCACGGAATTATTATTCAAGTCCGACTCACTGCCGGTCATCAGTGTTTTTTGCGGCCCAAACACTTTTAACTGAACACCCGTCCCAATATTGATGTCCGGATCTCCGACCCGCACCACCTGAAAAGGAATATTCTTTTTCTGTAATTGGTTAAGATAATTGCGATACAAAGCCGTGGTAGCCGGCTGTCCGCTATCATAAACTTTTTTCACCGTAAAGTTGTCTATTACCGCTGCCATACCACCCAGATGATCTGAGTGGGGATGGGTAATGATTACCTGATCAATGCTGGAAATTCCTTGTTGTTTCAAAAGAGATACCAATTTATCCCGGGCAGGCACGTCACCGGTATCGATGAGTGTAACCTGCTCCGGCGTCCGGATCAGAATCGCATCCCCCTGACCCACATCCAAGATTTTAACTGTTACGCCGCTGCCAGGAGCAACCGCCACCGGCTGATTGCCACAGGCAGTACAAAACGCCAATAGCAAAACTACCGCGATCCATCGTAACCGGCACCATATTCGATTCACTCGGCACATCTTTTTTCGCCTCCTGCCTAAAATATTTTTCACTGCATAAAAAAAGACGCTCAGCGTCTTTTTTAGCATATTAGAAAGTATAAGCTTAAGCTCTTGAAAAACGCATTTCACGTTTTTCTTATGTAATGACCAAACCGCACTTTCCCGGCTAAGTATCAGACAGGAACCAGTCCCACGCTGATTTTCAACGCATCATCGACTTTACTCATCACTTCATCGCCCAGATGCGTCACTTTTTCCTTTAGTCGACGTTTGTCAATGGTCCGTAGCTGCTCCAGCAGAATAACCGAATCTTTTTCAAGATGATACTGTCGTCCGCCAACTTCCACATGCGTAGGTAACTTAGCTTTTGTAATCTGTGTCGTAATGGCAGCGACAATAACCGTAGGACTGTACTTATTGCCCACATCATTCTGGATAACAAGGACGGGCCTTCGCCCTCCCTGCTCCGATCCTACCACCGGGCTCAGATTGGCGTAATAAATATCCCCACGCTTCACCACCATAGCATCCCCGCCTTATTCTGTTTTCAGTAAAAAACCGGTGAACATGGCTCCCAGGGATTCTTCTTCCAGTTGCAGGCTTTCTTCTGCCAGCGACAAATTAATAACCGCCATTTCCTGATATCCCCGTTGCATGGTAGCGAGAAACACTTTTCGCTTCCGTTCCTCAAGATACAGGAGCATGGCTTCCTGTACGAACTGACTGCGGCTTAGGTTATCGATGGCAATAATCCCATCTACCTCACGCAGTAACTGATTTGGAACATTGACCATAATCCGTCTGAAATCCGTCACGCCAACACCCCCATAACACCAAGCGACACACCAGCATCAAAGATTACGTTTACATTATATCGGCTTCTATCCATCAGTGTCAATGTTTCCCGCTAACAATCACTGTTTTTCATGCCATGCAGTGCTGCAGGCAAAGCCGCTGCCAGATCTCCGGCCGTTAATCCGGTCATTCCGTTCTGGGCGACAATATCACCTGCCAGTCCGTGCAGGTACACTCCACATACCGCCGCATCATGGCTGGAAAGACCCTGGCCGATCAAAGCGGCAATCACCCCGGTCAATACATCTCCGGTACCACCGCTGGCCATTCCCGCATTGCCGGTGGAATTCAAAAATACTTCCCCGTCAGGAAATGCCACTACCGTCCGGGCTCCTTTCAACACCACAATGCAATTCCAGGCCGAAGCCGCCCGCTGCGTCACCCCGATCCGGTCCTTCTGCACATCATCAATGGACACTCTCAGCAATCGCGCCATTTCGCCCGGATGCGGCGTAAGTACCGCCAGTGCTTCAATTTGCGCCAATTCTTCCGTGTAGCCAACCAATGCGTTCAATGCATCGGCGTCTAACACCAACGGGCAGGATACGGTCCGAAGCACTTCCCTCACCAGCTCTCGCGTCTCCGCCTGTGTGCCCAGTCCCGGACCCAGGGCTAATACGTCGGCCCCGCCAGCCAACTGCCGTACTTCCTCCACTGCCGTCAAATCCAGGCCGCCGCCCGGAGTTTCCGGAAGCGCCCGGGTCATTACCTCCGTTAGCTTTGTCGCCAGAATTCCCTGAATTCCCGCCGGTGCCGCCAGAGTCACCAACCCGGCTCCGGCCCGCAGAGCGCCGGTAGCCGCCAATGCTGCCGCACCGCTAAAACCACGGGATCCAGCCACCACAACAATCCGGCCCCACATCCCTTTATGGGAATTTGCCGTCCGCTGCGGCAAAAGACGTTGCACCGTCGCGGCCGTCAATAAATTGCACCGGATCTCCTGCTCGGCGATAACAGCTGACGGAATCCCCAGTTCAGCCAGCGTTACTTCTCCGGCATATTCTGCTCCCGGATACAGTAAAATTCCTGGCTTTAGCATCCCTAACGACACCGTATAAGTAGCTTTTATGGCGCTACCGCCAATTTGGCCCGTGTCGGCATGGACACCGGATGGAATGTCCACGGCAAACACCGGTTTACCCGACCGATTGATCAATTCTACCGTTTTTAGCATTACTCCCTGCAGCTCGCCGTTAAATCCGGTCCCTAAAAGCGCATCTACCAGGCAATCGGCAAAGCTTACGGCCACACCAATGATATCCCATTTCGTCGTGTCTTTGATTTCACAAATTTCCATCCCCATGCGTTCTATGACATCCAAATTCACCCGGGCATCACCGCTGACTTCTTGTCGGGAGCCTACTAAAAACACTTTAACCCTTGCCCCCTGACTTTGTAAAAAACGGGCAATGACGTAGCCGTCGCCCCCATTATTTCCCTTGCCGGCAAACACGCAAATCTTTTTATCTGCCGCCGTGCTTAACACTTCCACGATGCGCCGGGCCACCGCATTACCGGCAGTTTCCATTAAAACTACACCGGGAATACCATACTGATGAATGGCCTGGTGATCAATTCCTCGCATTTGTGCCGCAGTAACCAGCTTCATGCGCCATCCCCCCACATCACAACCTGTGCCGCGGCATACTCCCGCGCATGCGTCAATGATAAATACATCCGGGTCACACCCTTAGAGCAGGCCACTTGATCATAATATCCCTGCAATTGAAGATGTGGTTGTCCCTGTGCATCCAACACCACGGACACATCCTGCCAGCTGCCGCCGGAAAAGCCGGTTCCCAGCGCTTTCACCGCTGCTTCTTTAGCGGCAAAACGCGCCGCATAGGAAGCACTGCGTTGTACCCCCCGACTCTCGCAATATTCTCTTTCGCCGACAGTAAACACTCGTCTCACAAAAGCTTCCCGCTGCAAAGCAGCGTTCACCCGCTCAATCTCAATAATATCTATACCAATGCCCACGATCACGTCAATCACCTCTCTGGCCGCTCATCCCGGAGCAGCCAACACTCATTTCCGTCTTCTGTGCTTTAGTATAAAAAAAACCTTGCCCGAAAGCAAGGTTTTTACACATTCTGTATCATGAACGATTATGGCCGCGCATTACGCTGGATCAAAATTTCCACCCGCCGATTCTGCGTCCGGCCTTCAAAAGAATCATTGCTGGCCAGCGGTTGATACTCACCGTAGCCAATCGCACTGAAGCGGGTAGGCTGTAGCCGGTTATCCTGGCTCAGCAAAAAGCGCATAAAGTTTACAGCCCGCCGCGAACTTAATTCCCAGTTGGAAGGAAACTCAGCCGTATTGATCGGGTCCGTATCCGTATGCCCGGAAATTGCGACCTTCTGCGGTAAAGTCGACAGCATCTTCGCCAGTTCACCGCCAAAGCGCCGGGCACCCGGCAGCAAATTCGCACTGCCTGACGGAAATACCGCCGTATCCCGGATCCGTATCACCAAACCTTCTTCCGTTAACGTCGTCTGCAAATCACCGCTCATCCCGTTATCCGCAATATATTTATCCAGCGACTTCTTGGTTTGGATCAGCTGCACCGTTTCTTGCATATATGCTTTTTCCGAATCCCCTACCATCATATTCATCACCGAAGGAACATTCTCCAGTTTTGGCGGATTACTCGGAGCATCAGAAGGTTGCTGTGACGTACGCATTTGTTCAAAAATCGATGTATTGCCGCTAAAGGCCTGAACAAAAGATCTTGACATCAGATCAAACTTCTTTTGTTCCACCTGAGACACGGCAAACATAACAATAAACAAAGCCAGTAACAATGTCAGCAAATCTGAATACGGAACAAGCCAGGTTTCGTCCGCGTGTTCTTCATGCGGCGGACCATGTTTCTTTCTGGACATTATTTACCCTCCGCTTTAAAGGCATCCCGTTCGCCCTGCGGAATAAAGACCATTAATTTTGCTTCGATGGCCATCGGCGAATCCCCTGCCTGCAGGGACAGGATTCCTTCGATCATCATTTTCTTCAGTTCCACTTCTTTCTGAGAAATCAGCTTTAATTTCGTAGAAAATGGATGCCATAAAACGTAACCGGTGAAGATACCCAGCAATGTCGCCACAAACGCAGCGGCAATTGCCGGTCCCAGCGCTTCCACGTCATTCAGGTTAGCCAAAGCCGCAATCAAACCAATAACGGCGCCCAAAACACCCAGCGTCGGCGCGTACATCCCTGCCTGGGAGAAAAACAGCGCACCCTGGCGATGCCGCTCTTCCATCGCTTCAATGTCCGCATCCAGCACATCCCGGACAAAGTCCACATCCATGCCGTCGATGACCATGCTCATACCATTTTTCAAAAACGGATCCTTAATTTCCTCCAAGCGGCCTTCCAGTGCCAAAATACCTTCCCGCCGGGCTATCTGAGACAGCTCCACAAACAGCTTTAACATGTCAAACTTGGGCATCAGCTCAACTTTTTTAAATAATAGCTTGGTAACCACGGGAAAATTTTTGAGTTTCTCCATCGGAAATGCGTTAAACAACGCCGCCGCGGTACCGACGATAATGATCAAAAAAGCTGCCGGGTTAGCCAGTGCTGTGATCGGGGCTCCCTTTATCACCATCCCCACGAAGACAGCAAGAGTACCGCCGACTACACCGATTATGGTTGATGTTTCCAAAACTTACCCTCCCCCACGACAATTCCTCTCGGCGTCGTCCAACAACGCCCGCCACAAAATGTGTCGATTATAGTCCGTCATCCCTGACAAACCCTTATAATACCACTACATTTTTATATTATTCTCTGATCAAAATGAAACTCCTGCATATTTCCCGGTATGCGCTTTTTTTCTAATAAGAAAAAATTGCCTGATTTTTCCTCCCTCACTCACGACTACGCATCCGTCAGCAGCAGTACATCCACTTCCGTTCCCGCCGGCAACGGGCCGCTCTCCGGCGGAATCACAATCAGGGCATTGGCCAGCATGGCGGATTTCAACATTCCATTCCCCTGACGGCGCAACGGGTCCGCCAAAATATCTCCGCCTTTCTGCCAGCAGCGAGCCCAGACAAATCGTTTGGAGCCGCTTCCCTTGGCAAAAGGCCGGGCCAGTGTAGCTTTCAGTTCCGGGCGCCACCAACTTTTCCGTCCGCTCATTTTCATCAATAGCGGACGCACCAGCAATTCAAACGAAATGGCCGCCGCCGCCGGATTACCGGAAAGCCCTATGTACAGTTTACCATTCTTGTTACCGGCCAGCACCGGCATACCCGGTTTCATGCTGACCCGGTCAAATAAGAGAGTAATGCCTAATTTCTTATATACTTCACCAATCAAATCATAATCCCCCACCGAAGCACCGCCGGTGGTAACCATCAGATCATAATTTTCGTTTTGTTCCAATAACGCCGCAATCGCGTCCACATCATCTCCAACACGCCCCAGAAAGGCTACTTGGCCGCCGGCATCACTGACCTGGGCACTCAACATATAACTGTTAGAGTTGCGAATTTTCCCCGGTCCCAGCGGCTCATCCACCGCCACAATTTCACTGCCGGTGGCGATCAATGCCACCCGTGGCTTTTTATACACCCAGGGCCGAGCGTTGCCCAAGAGAGCCAGCATCCCCATAACGCCAACGTTTACCAGCGTTCCGGGCTGGATCATTTCTTCTCCCGCCAGCATTTCCTCCCCTTGATGGCAGATATTTTTATCCGCACCCCGTCCATCAAGAATTTCAACCCGTTTGCCTTTCACTACAGTATCTTCCAGGCGGATAACGCCAGTAGCCCCCGGTGGTAATGGCGCTCCGGTCATAATCCGGCAGGCGGTCCCCTGCACCACCGTCTGCGTAGCGACACTGCCCGCCGGTACATTGTCCACCTCTTGCAGAACCACGGGTTTTTCCGGCGTCGCGGTTACCGTTTCCGCCGCAATGATCGCATATCCATCCAATGGCGAGCGGTCAAAGGGCGGAAAATCCGTATCTGCCGCCACCGTTTCCGCCAAAATCCGCCGCCAGGCATTCTCCAGCTGAATTTGTTCCCGCTCCACTGCTACCGCTGCATTTAGTAAAATTTCCTGCGCAATTTCCAGTTTTAATGCCATTAGTACCCGACTCCTCCGAACATTACTTTCGAAGCCCCTTGCTTCCTTTGTATCAAACACCTATATCCTTTGCGTCAATTCGCCACACTCTGGTTTTAATCCTGCAAAATATCGAATCACTGCCGAGAAAAGCACAAAATAAGCAAGTGCCCCGGCTAAGCCTTGGCACTTGCTATTGTCAATTCCTGCTATTGAGTTGCGTTTAAGCCCGTTTTCCCAGTTCTTTGTCCATATAGAACAGGGCTCCGCTTTTCTCCGGAATCAATTTCAGTTTTTCGAGAATCTCCGTGGCCGAAGCTTCTTCTTCAATCTGCTCCGTTACAAACCACTGGAGGAAGATCTGGGTGGCCAGGTCTTTTTCGGCCACAGCCACTTCATACAATTTGTTGATTAGGTCGGTCACGTGCTGCTCGTGTGACAACACTTTCTGGAACAGTTCCACCGGAGTCCCAAACTCCACCGGCGGCGCATCAATCGCTTTTAATTCCAATTTTCCGCCCCGTGAGAGCAAGTAGTCGATGAATTTAAAGGCGTGAGCCGTTTCCTCCTGATACTGAACGCGCAGCCAGTTAGCAAAACCTTTCAGATTTTGTCCCTCCGTGTAACCGGCCATTGCCAGATACAGGTGAGCCGAAAACATTTCCGCCTGAATTTGATTATTGATCGCCTTTTGTAC
>DATMYQ010000166.1:0-2947 GCA_035560935.1 Patescibacteria group bacterium
GTGTTCTATGATGAGAAAAATGGCTGGATTTATACATAAAAAACAATAAGGGGAGGCAGAAAACATGCGTGTCTTGGCGGTCAACCCCGGGGCAACTTCCACTAAATTTGCCGTGTTTGCCGGAATAGAAGTATTGTTAAAGAAAACGATGGAGCACCAGGGGACGGAATTGAGTCAGTTTCACCGGGTATTTGATCAGGTGGAATACCGGATGGAATTAATTTTGGCGGCATTGCGGGAGGCGGATATTGCGCTGGACAGTCTGGATGCCGTAGTCGGCCGGGGCGGGTTGTTGAAGCCGTTGCAAGGGGGGACTTATCGCGTCAATGCAGCCATGCTTCAGGATCTGGAAAAAGCGGAACGGGGGGAGCATGCGTCCAATTTGGGCGGCGTTCTGGCCTACCGGCTGGCTAGCCGCTGCGGGGCGAATGTGCCGGCGTTTATTGTTGATCCGGTTTCGGTGGATGAACTGGAACCAGTGGCGAGGATCAGCGGCTTTCCGGGACTGTCGCGGGTCAGCATGGCGCATGCGCTGAACATGAAGGCCGTGGCCCGCAAGGTGGCGGCGGAGCTGGGCAAAACCTATGGAGAAATGAATCTGGTGGTGGCCCATCTGGGCACCGGCGTTTCGCTGGCTGCCCACTACCGGGGGCGGATGATTGATATAGTGGACGGTAAGGAAGAGGGCCCGTTCGCACCGGACCGCAGCGGTGGCCTGCCGGCCAGCCAGTTGGTCCGTCTGTGTTTTTCCGGCCAATACACCTTTGAAGAACTGAAAAAACGACTGTTTGGTTCCGGTGGAATCTACGCCTATCTGGGCACCAAGGATATCCGGGAAGTGGAAAAACGGGCGGCAGCCGGTGAAGAACAGGCGGAAATCCTGCTGCAGGCGCTTTGCTATCAGGTGGCCAAAGAGATTGGCGCGCTGTCCACCGTATTATCCGGTCAGGTGGACCGGATCATTCTTACCGGCGGCATGGCCTATTCGAAACGGGTGGTGGAAATGGTCAGCAGGCGGGTGCAATTCATTGCCCCGGTGGCAGTGGTTCCCGGCGAGGAAGAGCTGGAATCACTGGCAGCGGGAGCATTGCGGGTGCTCAACCGGGAAGAAGAACCCCATATCTATCAATAATCAGGGGAGGCGAAATGATGTTGAAGAATTTTGCCGAATTGATGAACCGGGCCCGGACAAGAGGCGGGCTGACTGTGAGTGTGGCGGCGGCTCAGGACCGGGACGTGCTGCTGGCGTTGAAAACAGCGCAGGATGCCGGACTGGTTTCGGGGATTCTGGTGGGAGACGAAGCGCAGATCCGCTCTCTGTTGCCCCAGGTGGGCCTGGCGCCGGAAACACCGGTGATTCATGAAGCGGACCCTGTACAGGCGGCCCGGACCGCAGTAAAGCTGGTGCGGCAGGGACAGGCGCAGATTTTGATGAAAGGCCAGGTTGGCAGCGGTGACTTTTTGCGTGCGGTCGTCGATAAGGCGGCGGGTTTACGGACCAGTCGCCTGCTCAGTCATTTGTCGGCGTATGAGGTCCCCGGGAGCGATAAAGTTATTTTCATGACGGACAGCGGCATGAACGTGGCGCCGACACTGGATGAAAAAAAAGATATTCTGATGAATGCGCTGTTGACGCTGCACGGATTGGGCGTTCGGGAACCACGGGTGGCAGTGCTGGCGGCCAGCGAAGTGGTCAGCGACAAAATCCCGGCTACGACTGACGCTCGGGCGTTGGCGGAATGGCAGGCGGCCGGCGAACTGCCGGGAGTGGTAGAAGGTCCGGTGGCCATGGATGTGGCGTTGAATCCGGAAGCGGCTCGCCATAAAGGCATTGACAGCAAGGTCAGCGGGGTCGTGGACCTGTTTTTGGTGCCGTCTATCGAGACCGGTAATATTCTGAGCAAAGCCCTGATTTATTATGCCGGTTTTAAAAATGCCGGTGTGATTTTAGGGGCTACCCACCCGGTGGTGATGGTATCCCGGGCGGACGCACCGGAATCCAAACTGCATTCGCTGGCGTTGGCCTGCCTGCTGGCGGACAGTGCGAGCGGTAGCGAATAGACAGAAGCGAGCGGCTTAACGGCTCAGGCAGGAGTTGTTTTTGCTCCGGTTTGGGGCTGTTGACCGATGGTGAAAAGGTGTTTTGAAAGGAGACGGGAATGAATTTTATTGTGCATGCGGATGTTTTTGCAAAATTGCCTACGGTATGCTTCGGTGTTGTCGTGGCGAAAAACCTGGATAACCGGACCATCCGGCCGGCAGTGGCGGATTTGCTCCATGGCAGCATCGCCGCCACCGAACAACGGTTTAATAATTCACGGGCCAGGGAAGACGCCGGTATTTTGCCGTATCGGGAAGCGTTTACCCAACTGGGGATGAACCCCAATAAATTTATGAGTTCCATTGAAGCCATGGCGTCCCGCATCGAAAAGAAGAAAGGTTTTCCTCAGATCAATCCGGTGGTGGATTTGGGCAACGCCGTTTCACTGAAATATCTGGTGCCGCTGGGAGCACATGACACCGACAGCGCCGCCGGTGACATTCAGGTGCGATTTTCCCAGGCCGGTGACCGCTTTATTCCTTTTGGCGAATTAGCGGCAGAATTGCTGGAAGCCGGTGAGCTGATTTATTCGGTGGGAGATCGGGTCAAAACCCGCCGCTGGATCTGGCGCCAGAGCGAAGAAGGAAAAGTGACCGAAGACAGTCGCAATGTTTTTTTCCCGCTGGACGGATTTAGTGACAGCAATCAGGCGGCGGTGATCGCGGCCCGGGATGAACTGGCGACGCTGCTGGAACGTCACTTCGGCTGCGAGGTGGCGACTGGCTTTGTGGACCGGGGTCAACCGGCCATGGAGTTTTAAAACCTGATTTGTCGGGACGGTGAGCGCTTAACGTTGTTGTTGATGACCAAACATTTTGGCGATGGGAAAGATGCGCGACTTTATAC
>DATMYQ010000167.1:0-12427 GCA_035560935.1 Patescibacteria group bacterium
ATATAATACAGGGAGGTATTTAACCATGATTTCCAGTAATGATTTTCGCACCGGAGTTACCATTGAAATTGACGGCGACGTATGGCAGGTAGTGGATTTTCAACATGTAAAACCCGGTAAGGGTGCTGCTTTCGTCCGGACAAAAATGAAAAATGTCCGTACCGGGGCAGTGGTAGAACGCACCTTTAATCCCGGTGAAAAACTGCCCAAGGCACGTATTGAGCACCGGGAAATGCAATTTCTCTACGAGAGCGACGGTCAGTATAACTTTATGGACAACGAAACTTTTGATCAGTTTGCATTAGATCCGGAGAAATTGGGCGATGCGCCGAAATATTTAAAAGAAAATATGAATATTGGTATTATGGAATTCCAGGGGACCATCATTGGTGTCGATTTACCGTTGTCTGTGGAGTTGACGGTGGTGGAAACCGATCCCGGCATCCGTGGCGATACGGCTACAGGTGGCACTAAACCGGCTAAAACAGAAACCGGACACGTGGTTCGCGTGCCGTTGTTCATTAACGTAGGTGATGTTCTCCGGGTAGATACCCGTACCGGTGATTATATCGAACGAGCTTAATTCATTCATTTGAAATTAACTCCCTGATGGCGTTTTGTGTTGGGCGATTTGTGTTGCCCAGGCATATGGCCTGTCAGGGAGTTTGTCTATTTTACGCCTGGAAGTAAAATTGTAAAAACATCAGTGATCTGTTATAATAAACGTGTTTATGAGACAGGGAAAAGAGGGGTGCGACATGGAACGTTCGGAACATACCGAAGTTGGATCGGTACGAATTGCTGATGAGGTAGTGGGCATTATTTCCGGTCTGGCTGCGACCGAAATCGAAGGTGTTGCCGGTATGAGCGGTGGCTTGGTAGGCGGTATTGCCGAAATGCTCGGCAAGAAAAACCTGTCAAAAGGCGTTAAAGTGGAAGTGGGAGAGAAAGAAGCTGCTGTGGATTTGTATATTATCGTGGAATACGGTGTCCGCATTCCGGATGTGGCGCTTCGAGTTCAGGAAAATGTCAAACGGGCGATTGAATCAATGACCGGTTTGGATGTGGTGGAAGTAAATATTCATGTTCAAGGGGTAGGTTTTGCGCCCGAATCCAGGGAAGAAGACATTCGGGTGCGTTAGAAAGGAGCCGTTATGGGAATTATTGACCGGATTATTCTTTCCTTATATACTCTTCTTTTATCTCTTTTATCATTGGCAGTTGTTCTGCTTTCCTTGCGCGTCATTTCACTAGATCATGTATTGTTTATTTTCCCGTATATATATGACCAGTGGACAGCCACGTTGGCGGGTGCGATATTTTTCCTGGTTAGTGTTCGATTGCTGATGGCTGGTCTTCGATCGCGCCGGATAAAAGACACGATTGTTCATCATAATGAATTGGGCGATGTGCATATTACGATAGCTGCAGTAGAAAATTTAGTGGAAAAAGTGGCGCGTCACATTCGTGGCATTCGAGACATTAAGGTGAAAGTTCTTTTTCGTGATCAGGGCATTGGCGTGAAAATTAAGGCCGTAACCGGTTTAGAGACGAATGTACCGGTTACGGCTGCGGAAATTCAGCAAAGAGTGCATGAATATATTAAAAATACCGTAGGAATTGAAGTGGCAGGAATTGAAGTATTGGTAGAAAATATTTCTAATGATATAAAACAGCGGCAGCGGGTAGAATAGACGGGGGGAGGCGGTGGAAAGAATGAATATGGAACTGCTTCGAGAAGTCTGGCAACAGCATAGTGGTAAAATTACCGGTTCTTTGTTGGGGCTGATTGCCGGTGTAATGGTGATTACGCTAGGTTTTTTTCAGGCGCTGTTTATTATGGTTTGCGCGGTTGCCGGATATGTAGTCGGTAAACGCATTGATGAGAAAGAAGATATCGCGGATATTCTGGAAAAACTACTGCCACCAGGTTATCACCGCTGATGGGGGTACAGCAGTTTAGGTTTGCCTAAGAGAAACGCAGCGCTGTGCAGTATGCGCTGCGCGTTTTTCTTTAGCATGTTAGGAAGGTATAAACTCAGCGTTTCGAAAAACGTTTCACGCGTTTTTCCTAATTGTTTAAATTTGACGAACGAGAGAAGAGGAATAAGAATGAGTCGCAGGAAAGCCCGCGAAATGGCGGTGCAAACATTGTTTCAGCTGGATTTTGATCCGGCTCGCGATGTTATGGAAGCACTGGAAACAATATTTGACGAGCGCGAGGACATCAATGAAAAAGCACAAAGTTATGCAAAGGATTTGGTGTTAGGTACGTACGAACATTTGACAGATATCGATCGGTTTATTTCTTCGACGTCAAAGGAATGGAAACTGGAGCGGATGCCGGGTGTGGATCGAAACATTGCCCGTGTGGCCATTTTTGAAATGAAGTATAGCCAGGAAAAACTCTCACCGAACGTGGCAATTAATGAAGCCGTGGAGTTGGCAAAAATTTTTGGTACGGATGAATCCGGGCGCTTTATCAACGGAATATTGGGTGCTCTGGTGAAGAACCGCTCCATGTTTGATTCAGAAACTCCGGCAGAAACCGAGTAGACTGAAACATGTCAAAAATGATTTTGGGTATTGATACCAGCTGTTATACTTCTTCGCTGTGCTTAACGGACCTAAGTGGCTGTTTGTTGGCGGACGTTCGCCGTGTATTGAAGGTGAAAAACGGCGAACGCGGATTGCGACAATCGGAAATGGTATTTCAACACAGCCGTAATTTGCCGGAACTTTGGCAACAGGCTTGGGAGATCGCCGGACCGGATATTTCTTTGGCCGCGGTTGGCGTGTCGGTTTCACCGCGTCCCTGCGGTGATTCCTATATGCCGGCCTTTCTTGTAGGCAGTGGTTATGCGCAAGTAACAGCTCTTTGTCAACAACTGCCATTGTACCGCTTAAGCCATCAAGAAAATCACATCTGTGCCGGTCTGTGGTCGGCTGACGGTCCAACCGATCCGGAATATCTGGCGCTGCACCTTTCCGGTGGAACTACAGAGCTGGTTCATGTTAAACAAGAAGAACATACAATGAAATTACAGTTGCTTGGTGGCAGCTGTGATCTGCACGCTGGCCAACTGGTGGATCGTATCGGCGTTCTGCTGCAGTTGGGTTTTCCGGCTGGGCCGGCAATGGAAACACTGGCAGCAGATTCCAGTGGACCGGAAAAACCGTTTCCGGTAGCTGTTCAGGGGATGGATGTCAGTTTTGCCGGGCCAGAAAATCACGCAAAAAAACTCTTGATTCAAAAGGTGAACCCCGCAGTAATCGCTGCCGGCGTGCAGCAGTGCATCGCTAAAAGTATTACGAAAATGATTTTCCGCGGTATAAAGGAAACCGGACTTCGCCAAGTGCTTCTGGTGGGTGGTGTCATGTCTAACCAATATATTCGCTGCGAGCTGAAAAACGGTCTGGAAACAACGGATAAAGTGAAGCTTTTCTTTCCGCAGCCGGCATATAGCTCGGATAATGCTGTTGGTGCCGCCGCTTATGCATTGCGGCGGTACGTGAGACTGGAAGCCAATCCGGCAGGAGAGTGAATGAGGTGACTTTTAGTGAGTATACTCAATGTTAGCGATGTCACCCGGTATATTAAAGAATTATTTTCTGAAGATC
This sequence comes from Patescibacteria group bacterium, assembly GCA_035560935.1. Taxonomy (GTDB): domain Bacteria; phylum Bacillota; class Negativicutes; order Sporomusales; family Sporomusaceae; genus DATMYQ01. The sequence continues at coordinate 3,622 of DATMYQ010000167.1, forward strand.
CGGTGTTGGCATCCGCTTTTGTACGTGGTGAGATCTCGAATTTCAAACGCCACTCTTCCGGGCATTGTTATTTTACATTAAAAGACCCGGGAGCTACGCTGCGTTCTGTCATGTTTAAAGGCAACGCCCGTTATTTGAAATTTGAACCCCGGGATGGGATGAAGGTTATTGCCGGCGGTTACATCAGCGTGTTTGAACGCGATGGACAATATCAATTATATGTATCCCAGTTGGTTCCTGACGGAGTGGGTGAACTGGGACTGGCGTTTGCGCAGTTGAAAGAAAAACTGGCGGCGGAAGGTTTATTTGATCCGGACCGAAAGCGCTCCTTGCCCGCCATGCCCCAACAGCTGGGCATTATCACATCGTTGACTGGAGCTGCTTTACGGGATATTATGACTGTGTCTAAACGACGCCATCCTGGCTTACAGTTAGTGGTGTACCCCGTTCAGGTGCAGGGGGCGGAGGCGCCCGGCCAGATTGTCAAAGCCATTCATGCCTTTAATGCTTTGCAGCAGGCGGATGTGCTGATTGTCGGCCGGGGTGGCGGCTCCATTGAAGAGTTGTGGGCTTTCAATGACGAGCAAGTGGTGCGGGCCGTTGCGACATCGAAAATTCCTGTGGTCTCTGCCGTGGGGCATGAAACGGACTATACGCTAACGGATTTTGCTGCGGATTGCCGGGCGGCCACGCCTTCGCAGGCTGCGGAGCTGGTGACGCCGAATTTAAAAGAGTTGGATGGACGTATACGCAACTTGCAGGAAACGCTGGGTTACCGTGTCCGCCAACTGGTGCGTCACAAAAAACTACAACATGACCGGTTGCGCGATAGCGCTGCCCTGGAACGTCCCCGAAACTTGCTGGCTTCACGCCAGCAGCTTGTGGATCAGTATATCCAGCGCCTTCAGGACGCGGTACGGCGTTTGCACGTTTCCCGGCGGCAAGGCTTGCAATTGATGGGAGAAAAACTCTCCTTGCTCAATCCCTGGGCGGTACTTTCGCGGGGCTATAGCATCGTCCGAACGGCGGAACAACAGTCCGTTATGGATGCCTCACTGGTGTCAACCGGACAAGAAATCGAAATTATCCCCTGCCGGGGAAGGATATACGCCCGTGTAACGGAAACTAAGGGAGGATTGCCATATGAGTCGGGTCAGTAAGCGGAAGTCCGTTACTCCTGAAGATTTGCCGTTTGAAACGGCGTTGTCAGAATTGGAAACGATCGTCAAGGCTTTGGAGGACGGTGAGTTGGCGCTTGAAGAAGCATTAAACCGTTTTTCTGAGGGAATGACGTTATCCCGGGTTTGTTTGGACAGACTGAATGCTGCCGAAACCCGTATTGATCAGATTCTTACGGAAGAAAAAGGGAAATATGTGCAAAAACCGTTAGAACTGGAGATGGAGTGACTGTGTTAAAAGCATATTGTCAGGATAAAATCCAACTGATTGAAGGCTATTTAAAAAAATATCTGGAAGCCGAAGGACAATATCCGCCCCTTTTATACGAAGCGATGGCCTATAGTTTGTTTGCGGGTGGCAAACGGTTGCGGCCGATCCTGCTAATGGCGGCAGCAGATGCTGTAGGGGGGCGGGGAGATCAATTTTTACCGGTGGCCAGCGGGATGGAAATGATTCATACGTATTCGCTGATTCATGACGATTTACCGGCGATGGATAATGACGATTATCGCCGTGGAAAACTGACCAATCATAAAGTCTATGGTGACGGAATCGCCATTTTAGCGGGAGATGGTTTGCTAACCGCTGCTTTTTCCGTTATGTTATCGCAAGAAAACGTTGAACCGGCAGTCCTGTGTCAAGTAGTCCGGGAAATATCGGTTGCCGCCGGGCCCAGAGGAATGGTTGGCGGACAAGTGGTAGACTTGGCATCGGAAGGTAAAATGCTGGATGAGGAAACTTTAAAATGGATGCATGCTGCCAAAACCGGTGCTTTGTTTCGGGCGTCGATCCGGTCCGGAGCCATTTTGGCCGGAGCTGACAGTGAACAATTGCAGCAGTTGACGGAATATGCTGAACAGTTTGGGCTGGCGTTCCAAATTACCGATGATATTCTGGATGTGGTTGGTTCTCAGGAAAAAATTGGTAAATCGGTGGGCAGCGATCAACGCAACGACAAAGCCACGTATGTTTCCCTTTATGCGTTGGACGGGGCCCGTTCAAAAGCAGACGCCGCAGTGGCCAATGCCCTGAAGGCGTTGGAACCTTTTGGTGCACAGGCGGATATTTTACGAAAAATTTTGTTGTATTTAACCACTCGGGAAGAATAATCGATACCTTGTCTGGAGCAATAAAAATCCGATGCTGGCGCTGCTTGGGGAAAATAGATGTGCTGTCCTGGCAGGGATATGGTATAATGTTTGTGAAAATTATGTATTAATATGTATTCTACGATGGTTAACCTGCGGAATACGCTGGTGATCATGAAAGAAAAGGATCTGGTTAATAGTATGCTACTTGAAACGATCAAGAGTCCACATGCCTTAAAGTCATTGACATTTGAGCAACTGGAAAAACTGGCGGCGGAAATCCGCGAAGTACTGGTGAGCACCGTATCACAAACTGGCGGCCATTTAGCGCCGAACCTGGGAGTGGTGGAATTAACACTGGCGTTGCATACTGTGTTTAACACCCCCCGGGATAAGATGGTTTGGGATGTCGGGCATCAGGCGTATGTTCATAAGTTGTTGACAGGCCGGTATGAACGTTTTTCCACTCTGCGGCAGGCAGGAGGGATCAGTGGTTTTCCCAAAATTGTTGAAAGTCCGCATGACGCTTTTGGCACCGGACATTCCAGCACTTCGATTTCGGCAGCGCTGGGCATTGCCTTAGCGCGTGATCTCAATGGAGAATCTCATCACGTGATCGCCATTATTGGTGATGGCTCTCTCACCGGTGGTCAGGCATACGAAGCGATGAATCATGCCGGCCACTTGGGAGTTAACATGACAGTCATTTTGAATGACAATGAAATGTCCATTTCCAAAAACGTGGGAGCGATCTCGGAATATTTAGCAAAAATGAGAACGGCTCCCACCTATTCCAAGGTCAAAAATGATGTGGAGCATTTGCTGCGGCGCTTTGGCGATCAAGTGGCGAAAACAGCTGAACGGGTAAAAGGCAGTCTGAAGTATTTGCTCGTGCCGGGGGTATTATTTGAAGAGTTGGGGTTTACCTACTTTGGCCCAATCGACGGACACAACTTGCCATTACTGACCGAAGTATTGCAAAGTACGAAATCAGTGACTGGTCCCGTGCTAATTCATGTAGTGACCTGTAAAGGAAAAGGATATGTGCCGGCGGAATGTCATGCCGATAAATTTCATGGAATTGCGCCGTTTTGTATTGAAACGGGTAAAGTCAACTCGTCAGGAAATGGTAACCCCAGTTATACTCAGATTTTTGGCGAAACCTTGACCGCGTTGGCGGAAACCGATCCGGACATTGTGGCGATTACCGCAGCCATGCCGGACGGCACAGGCCTCAAATCCTTCGCCAACCGTTTCCCTGAACGTTTTTTTGATGTGGGTATTGCCGAACCGCACGCAGTCACCCTGGCTGCCGGTTTGGCAGCTCGTGGGAAAAAACCGGTAGTGGCAGTGTACTCTACTTTTGCTCAGCGGGCCTATGACCAGATTCTCCATGATATTTGCCTGCAAAATCTGCCGGTGGTATTGGTATTGGACAGAGCGGGTATCGTGGGCGAAGACGGACCCACTCACCATGGAATGTTCGATTTTTCCTATCTGCGACACATTCCCCATCTGACAATAATGGCGCCAAAAGACGAAAATGAGTTAAGACATATGTTGTATACTGCGTTTCAATTGGCAGGACCGGTGGTGATTCGCTATCCACGAGGGCAGGCGGTGGGTGTGCCGATAGATATGCATTGGCAAGCGCTGACTACGGCGGAAACAGAAGATGTAGCGGATGGTTGTCAAGTGGCAATATTATCTATAGGTACTATGTGGCAATCCTGTCGAATGGCCCGGGAAATCCTGGCATCACGGGGAATTACCGCCGGCTTGGTCAATGCGCGCTATATTTCGCCGCTGGATGGTGAGATGTTGCGCAGGGTGGTGCAAAAAACGCCGTTACTGGTCACGGTGGAAGATAATGTCCTGGCCGGCGGTTTTGGTTCAGCCGTTTTGGAACAACTAAATCACGCAGGGCTGCATTATGGAAAAGTGTTACGCTTGGGGTGGCCCAATGAATTTATTCCGCAGGGCTCCCGGGGAGAGTTACTGTCCGCTTATGGCCTGGGAGCAGAAGGAATTGCCGACTCTGTGCAAGATTTTGTTACCCGGTGGGCGATTGCGCCATGACCAGAGAACGTGACAAAGAACGTCTTGATGTGTTATTGGTAAGCCGAGGACTGGTGGCAACACGGGAGAGAGCGAAAGCATATATCATGGCCGGACTGGTATTGGCCAATGACCAGAAAATTGATAAAGCCGGAACCTTGGTACCGGTAACGGCAGAGCTTAGAGTGATTGGCGATCATATCGGTTATGTCAGCCGGGGTGGTTTGAAACTAGCCAAAGCGTTGAAGACCTTTTCCATTTCGCTGCAGGAAAAGGTGGTTGCGGATATTGGGGCATCCACCGGTGGTTTTACCGACTGTGCGCTGCAAAATGGCGCGTCCCGGGTTTACGCCATCGATGTTGGTTACGGTCAGTTAGCCTGGGCTTTGCGAACCGATGACCGGGTGGTTAACATGGAACGGACTAACATTCGCAATGTCACAGTGGAAGACATCGGGCAGGACTGTGATTTTGCCACCATCGACGTAGCCTTTATTTCACTGGAGAAGGTGCTGCCGACGGTAAAGGAATTATTGGCCATCAACGGTGAAATCGTTGCGTTGATTAAGCCGCAGTTTGAAGCCGGCAGGGAGAATGTTGGAAAAAAAGGCGTAGTCCGTGATCCTGAAATCCATCGGGAAGTGATCACCCGTATTACGAATCTGGCGCGCAATCTCAGCTTAGTGCCCCTTGGTTTGACTTATTCACCGGTCAGAGGGCCGGAAGGAAACATTGAGTACTTATTGTATTTAACCCGGGCTGTGGCGGAAGACCAAGTAAGTCCAGCCCTGATTGAAGAGACAGTGGCAACGGCCCACGCTAGTCTCACAGGATGATGGAGGATTGGCATTGTGCTGACAATCGGTATTTACCCCAATACAAAAAAATCAAGTATATCCACTGTACTGAGTTGGATGCTTGAATATTTGAAAGAGAAAAACGTGCGGGCAATTTTACCTCCGGAGGTGGCCCGTATTCTTAACTACCCCGAACTGGCTGGCAACCCGGAAACAATGAAGGATGAAATGGCACTGGCGATCACTTTGGGAGGTGACGGAACGCTGCTAAATACTTCACGGGACATTGCGCCGGCGGGAATTCCGGTCTGCGGCGTAAATATGGGGCAGTTGGGATTTCTCACCGAAGTGGAACTGCCGGATTTGAGTGTTGCTATGGATCGCCTGATTGCCGGCGATTACGAAATAGAAGAACGGTTAATGCTGGATACGATGGTTATCCGTGATGGACAGACGATTTATATTTCACCAGCTCTCAACGACGTGGTCGTCACTAAAGGTGGATTTTCCCGGATGATCCGGCTGAAATTATTTGTCGATGATGAGTTGGCTGCGAATTATCCCGCGGATGGTGTTATTATTTCCACTTCCACCGGTTCGACCGGATATTCGCTTTCGTCCGGCGGACCCATTGTCAACCCCAGCCTGAAAGTAATTTTAATTACTCCTATTTGTCCTCACACGTTGCATGCACGTTCCATGGTGATTTCCGAAGAGGAAGAAATTAAAATCCGCATGCAGGCTACGCATGATGACATTGTTCTAACGGTAGACGGTCAAACAGTGAATAATTTGTTGCCGGACGATATCGTGTTGGTTCGGCGTTCGTCATTCCGGGCCCGGTTTATAAAATTCCCCGGAAAAAGTTATTATGAAGTTTTGCGGACGAAACTCCGCCGGGGCGATCGGGATGGAGGTTCTTAATGCGGTTGAAATGTCGCATCGGTTTATCGAACCCCTGTTAGCGCAAGCGACGCTTTTGGTGGATGCCACTGCGGGCAATGGGAATGACACGTTGTTTCTGGCGCGCATGGCCTCAGACAATGCAAAAATCTGGGCGTTCGATGTTCAGTCGGCGGCAATAGAGAAAACCCGTGCGTTGTTGGTTAAACATGATGTATTGTCTAAAGTGACACTGGTGGCGGAAAGTCACGAAATGCTGGCCGCGCATGTCCTTGGGGGAATTGATGCGGTGATGTTTAATTTGGGATATTTACCCGGTGCTTCCCGAAATATCATTACGCGACCTCAAAGTACGACGGCAGCGTTGAAATTCGCTCTAAAACAACTCAATCCTGGCGGAAGAATTACGATTGTTGCGTATCCGGGATTTCTGGAAGGTGCGCAGGAAGAAACAGAAATCACCCGCTTTTTAGCGACGCTGGACCAACTGCATTTCACGGTTGCCAGTTGGTCGATGCTGAACCAGCGTAATCAGCCACCCCGGTTGTACGTCGTAGAGAAAAGAAGGAGTGAGAGGCGTGAAACTACAGCGTCACGGAAAAATTAAAGAAATTGTCGAGCGCAACGTCATTGAAACACAGGAAGATTTAGCAGAAGCATTGCGCAAATTAGGTATTGAGATTACTCAGGCGACAGTGTCGCGGGATATTAAGGAATTGATGCTGATCAAAGTTCCTACCGGTGACGGTCGTTATCGTTATGCTTTTCCGGCGGAACAAAATATGATGCTTTCTCAGTCGCGCATGTCACGGACTTTTCAGGATTCCGTCACGCAATTGGATTGCAGCCAAAATATTATTGTCATGAAAACTTTGCCCGGTACCGCGCAGGCGGTGGCCTACACCGTGGATTATATTAAATGGCCGGAAATTCTTGGCACCGTTGCCGGTGATGATACAATTTTTGTTTTAATAAAATCGGGCGAAACGGTACCTGCAGTCATGGAAAAGTTTCGGTCGATGATGCGTTGACGCCATTCCCATCTTGTTGGCAGAGGGAGGTCCGTTGTGCTAAAGTCATTTACTGTGACAAACTTTGCGCTAATTGAAAAAGCACAAATTGAATTTCAAGAGGGCTTGAATATTATTACAGGAGAAACCGGTGCGGGGAAATCAATATTGATAGACGCGCTTTCTTCCGTTTTGGGCGGACGTTCGTCAACGGAGAGCATACGTACCGGGGCAGATTTTTATCGTCTGGAAGCGGTATTTGATATTGACGGTCGGGGAGATTTACAGGAACTATTGGACACCCAGGGATTGAGTACGGAAGAGGATTCGCTGATCGTCAGCCGACGCCTTTCGCGCAATGGTAAAAATGCTATTTTGATTAATGGATGTAGTGTGCCGCTAAACATTCTCCGACAATTTGGCGAGTGCCTGATGGATATGCATGGGCAGCATGAAAATCAGTCATTGCTGCGACCGCAGAGCCATCATTCATTGCTGGACAACTATCTGCCGGAGATTTCACCGCTATTATCTGTTTATCAGCAAGAATATACAACGTGGAAAGAGGCCGACGACGCTTTGGCCATTATCCATAAAAATACGCAGGAACGGGCGCAGCGTGTGGATATGCTGATCTGGCAAATAGGGGAAATTGACAAGGCAGCCCTGAAATCAGGTGAAGAGGAAATACTGACAGCAGAAGTTCATCGACTGGCCAATGCCGAAAAGCTTCTGCACGCCGTAAACCAATCCTATCAACTATTGAATCGCAGTGGAGAACGGGGAGAAGGAATACTGGGATCGTTGGCTGAACTAAAAAAAGAACTTGTGTTTTCCAGTAGTTGTGATACTCGTTTGGAAAATTCGTTAACGGCTGCGACGGAAGCCTTGTATCAACTGGAAGAAGTCAGCGCGACGTTACGAGACTATCGTGAAAATGTTGAGTTTAATCCGGAACTCCTGGCTCAACTCCACGAAAGACAGAATCTGATCGGAAATTTAAAACGCAAGTATGGCACAGATATTGATGCGATATTGAGCTATAGCCACAAAGCACAAATAGAACTGGCTGCATTGAATCAATCGGAAGAACAGCAATCGTTGTTGGAAAAGAAACGGGATGAAAGCCAGCAACATACTATACGGCTGGCAGAACAACTAACGGTTCTTCGCCAGAAGGCAGCTGAAGAAATGTCCAAGGCGGTCTCCGCTGAATTACGGCAATTAGGAATGGCTGACGCCGTCTTTTCAGTGGAAATAATGGCGCAGGTGGACTACGATCTCCGTGGAAAAGATACAGTGGCCTTCTTTTTCTCAGCCAATCCTGGTGAAGATCCCAAAGCATTGCAAAAGATTGCTTCCGGTGGGGAGTTATCACGCATCGCCTTAGCACTGAAAACAGTGTGTGTTGGCCGTGAAGGCGGCACGGTGATGGTTTTTGATGAAATTGATGCCGGCATCGGTGGACAGACTGCCAGTATGGTAGCGGAAGCCATAGCCAAACTGGCCATGGCCCGGCAAATTCTTTGTATTACACATTTACCGCAAATCGCCAGTATGGCCGATCAACATATCTATATTGAAAAACAAACGGTGGCTGAACGTACTTTTAGCGGAGTGCGACCGTTGAATGATAAAGAACAATTAGCAGAGCTGAGCCGGATGATGTCAGGAGATGCCCAATCCCGCTTGGCACTGGAGAATGCTTCGGAATTATTGGCGAATGGCCGCGCCAAGAAAAAACGTTGGCAGTTGGCAACAACATAATCAC
>DATMYQ010000168.1:0-12166 GCA_035560935.1 Patescibacteria group bacterium
TATATAAAGAGCCATCGCGAACGATCGTAACCTTCACATCCGCCGGCAATTCTTCGGTTATTTTGAGCATTTCCGCTTTTACGGCGTCAGAAACGGCCACCGTGTTGGTTCCGGACTGCTTCTGCACGGAAACCACAACGGAGGGAACCCCGCCCGTCCGCGCGTAGGTGCGCTCTTCCTCATAATCGTCGTTTACAGTGGCAACATCTTTTAGCAGTACAACCTTGTTGTTCACCGTCGCGACAGCAATAGTGCCGACTTCTTCCACTGAGGTAAACTGCCCCAACGTCCGCACAACCATTTCATAGCCGTGTTCTTTAACGTAGCCGCCGGGAGTATTCGCATTGGCACTGTTTACCGCGCTAATAACCTGGTCAAGCGTGAGATTGTAGGAATCTAATCTACGGGGGTCCACCTGCACCTGAATTTCCCGGTCACTGCCCCCGTTGATCGCGACTTCGCCAACACCGTCCATCTGTTGCAAACGTTCTTTGACAATATCAGTGGCCATTTTTCGGATTTCTCCCCGGGGACGTTTGTCCGAGGCCAGACTGTAATAAACAACCGGCGAAGCGGTAATATCATAACGCTGGGTTACCGGTTCATCAATTTCATCCGGTAACTTTTTGCGGATACCGCCGACTTTTTCCCGCACATCGGCAGCCGCCATCCGGGGATCGGTGCCAAGCACAAACTCGATGGTGACCTGGGCCACCCCCGGCCTGGAAAGCGAGGTAATGGTCTTGATCCCGGCCACCGAGCTGACCGCGTCTTCAATCGGTTTTGTGACCAGGCTCTCCATTTCTTCCGGTGACGCACCGGTCCAGGTGACCAACACGGACACCAGGGGAAACTCCACATCAGGCATTAAATCAATACCGATTCGGGGCAAAGCCGACAAACCAAAGACGACCAAGACAAACACCAGCATGGTAGTGAAAACCGGCCGCTTGATAAAGATCCTTAAAAAGTTCATAATTGGCCGGCCTTCCGCGTTGCGGTCACCTTCACCTTCGACCCGTCGCGGACGGTGTTCTGCCCGGCGACGACAACCAAATCGCCCGCGTTTAATCCGCTAAGAACTTCAGCATAACCATCACCGACATACCCTAGCTTCAACTTGCGCTGCGTCACCTGGTCACCGTTCAACACGTACACAGTCCGTTGGTCTTCAAACAGCACCAGCGCTGATTCGGGAACAACCAGCGCATTGGGATGCACGCGGCCATTCACCATTACTTTAGCCGTCAGTCCGGATAGCAAAGTATCCTGACTGTTATCAATGCTGACTTCCAACGTAAATGTCCGGGCCGGTACCGCGGCGGCCGGCACAATTTTGGTAATCTTGCCGGCATAAGGCTGGTCGGACAGTGCCTCAATCAACACTTGCGCCATATCACCCAATTTGACTTGAGTAATCTGCCCCTCACCCACCGTTGCTTTGGCTAGCATTACGCCGGTATCCGCAATGGTGAAAATAGCAGTACCCGCCTTCGCATAGTCCCCGGCCTGCAGATATCGGTTCATCACCGTGCCCCCATGTGGGGTAACAATGGTAGTATCGCCCAATCTTGACTGCAGGTATCCGACATTGCCCTGATTCGCCCGCAGCATCCCTTCCAGGTTGCTAACCTTCGACTGGGATAATTCGTACGCTTGCTGCGATAAAGCTCCTCTGTCCACCAGTTGTTTATTTCTGATCAGGTCGGACCGCGCTTGCTCCAAATCAGCGCGAATCGCGTATAATGTACCTTCCGCCTGTGCAAGCTGCGCGCCGAATTCCGCATTTTCCAGGGAAGCGACCGCCTGGCCCGCAGCCACGCGTTGTCCTTCTTCAGTAAACAAAGCTTTCAAACGGCCATCCAGTTTAGAACTAATATCGGATTTCCACACCGGTTCCAGTGAAGCGGAAAAAGTAAGCAGTGGTGTTACGTTTTTATTGAAAGCAGGCATCACCTCTACGGTGGAAATTCTGCCCCTGGTTATAGCCGCCGCCTTAATTTTCGCAACCTGGATGTTACTATAAATGCGGTAACCAACAAAACCAGCAAAAAGTATCCCGATGACAATGCAAATGTATACTATTTTTTTTCTTTTCACGCGATACAGTCCTTCCCATATTCCAAAAAAATTTTTAAAAACCCGTAAGACCACTCAACGATGTTCCAGCATCGATCGATTAGTATATCAAACAACATCCCCTGATTTTTCGCGCAATCCGGATGTCCTTATTTGCATCTCTTTTTATATACAGAATTGTTTTGCCACATTCCGCAAAGTGCTTGTACCTGAAAGAATATTCGACTGTTTTTCCGACTATCCTGCTAGCACAAACGCAAAAAATAAAAAAGTGAGGGTAAGAAAGTCGGCGCAGTTTTGCCCGGTACTATTCTTTGAATCTCACTTTAATTTAAATACTTATGTTAATTCCGTCAGGACCTGTCGGACCCGTTCTGCCGGTACCTGATCAGAAACCTGAACCTTGCCGATTTCTTCTAAGAGCACCCAATGAATTTTACCGCCGATATTTTTCTTATCACGATACAAAAACGCATCCAGTTCCGCCACGTTCAGCCCCGGAGCCCTCACCGGCAAACGGTAACGCTGCAACATCTCCCGCACCAGATCGACCGTTTCTTGCCCGCAGTGCCCCAAATCACGGCTAAGCAAGGCGGCTCCGTGCATACCAATCGCCACAGCCTCACCATGGGTATACTTTGCATAGCCGGTGACACCCTCAATCGCGTGAGCGATAGTATGGCCAAAATTCAAAATCATCCGCAGCCCGGCTTCCCGCTCATCCTGAGCCACCACCGCCGCTTTGATCCGGCAGGAACGGGTCACCGCATCGGTTAGCTGCTGCTGATCACCCTTTAGTATTTTCCCGTTCTGCAGATGTAAATCCCGAAACAGCTCCCGGTCGGCAATCACCCCATGTTTGATCAGTTCCGCCAATCCGGTCAAAAGTTCCCGTTCCGGCAGCGTTGTTAAAGTCAGCGGATCCATAATGACCAACTGCGGCTGGTAAAATACGCCAATTAAATTCTTGCCCAAGGAATGATTCACGGCGGTTTTCCCGCCCACGCTGGAATCCACCTGGGCCAACAGACTGGTGGGAATCTGAACAAACGGAACGCCCCGCAAATAAGTGCCCGCCACAAAGCCGGTCAAATCGCCGACAACCCCACCCCCCAGCGCGATAATTGGCGATTTGCGATCGAGGCCGCTTTCAATAGCCCGGGTGTACAACTGTTCGGCTACAGCCAGCGACTTGGAGCCCTCACCGGCAGGAACACAGATCAGTTCCGCCCGGAAACCCGCTTCTGTTAAACTATTCAGCAGCGGTCGGCCAAACAGATCGCCGGTATGTTCATCCGCCACGATCAGCGTCTTGCGGGTAAACCGTCCGGCATACCGCGGCGAATTCAATAAAATTCCGGCCCGTTCAATCCCACCGGCTTCAATATGAATAGTATACTTTTGTTCTCCCAGTTCAACATGAACTTCTGCCACGCAAATACCCTCCCTGACGCAAAAAAATCACAATACTCTCCACCACTTGCTGTGGTGAATATTCACTGGTATCAATAGTATGATCTGCCTGCAAATACAACTCCGCCCGTTGTGCCAGCAGGTTCCGCACCGCCTGTTCCGGTTCCTGACAATCAAGCAGCGGTCTTCCTCCCCGCCGTACCGTACGGGCCACAATGACTTCCGGCCTTGCGGTTAACGCGATGACGATGCTGTTCTTGCGCAACCGGTTCATGTTCTCGGGAAAAAGCACCACGCCTCCTCCAGTGGCAATCACCGTGTTGGTATAGCGTGAAACCCGGGCAATCATCTCCCGTTCGATCCGGCGAAACTCTGTCTCGCCCCGGCTGCGAAATATTTCACTGATACTGGTCTGTTCCGCTTGCTCAATCTTTTTATCGACATCCGCAAACGTCCTGTTCAGACGTTCGGCCAGCATTTTTCCCACACTGGTTTTTCCGGTACCCATAAAGCCAATCAAAACCACATTATTTTTCATAACGATCATCTTCCGCTCTCTTTCTGTTAGCGTTGCAATCGCCGCCGGTAATGGTCCACCGCCGCTAACAGATCATTCACACTATCCCCGGCAAACTTTTCCAACAAACATTGCGCCAATACAATCGCCACCATGGCTTCCCCCACCACAGCGGCGGCCGGAACAGCGCACACATCGCTGCGTTCCGTGTTGGCCCTGACGGTTTCGTGGTTGGTAATATCCACCGATCGCAATGCTTTCATCAAAGTGGGAATCGCTTTCATCACGCCGCGGACAACAATCGGGTTGCCGTTGCTGATGCCGCCTTCCACCCCACCGGCGTGATTACTGTCCCGGTAATATCGCCGGTCTGCATCATAAAAAATTTCATCATGTGCGGCACTCCCCGGCAAAGCGGCATAGGCGAATCCATCACCGATTTCAACGCCTTTAATCGCCTGAATGGACATCATGGCGCCGGCCAAACGGGCATCCAACCGTCGGTCCCACTGAACGTGGCTGCCCAAACCCGGTAATACATTGCTCACAATGATTTCAAAGGTTCCTCCCAGGGAATCCCCCCGTTCACGCGCCGCTGTGATCGCGTCAATCATCGCCGTTTCCGCTTGGGGATCCGCACAGGCCAACTCCGACTGCTGCCGGCGTTCACCAATCTCCCGGTAATTGCAGCCGGACACGTCGGCCATCACACCGCCAATATTTACCACATGCGATATAATATCCACCCCGGCCAGCGCCAGCAATTGCCGGGCCACGGACCCCACCGCCACCCGGGCTGCCGTTTCCCGGGCGCTGGCCCGTTCCAGAATATCACGCACATCTTCACGCTCATATTTCAGCAGGCCCGGCAAATCGGCATGCCCAGGCCGCGGTGCCGTCACCGCATCGCCTTGCTCTTGTCCGAACGGGGCCATTCGTTCCTGCCAATTGGTCCAGTCCCGGTTATGGATCACCATGGTTACCGGGCTGCCCAACGTTTCACCAAAGCGAACGCCGGAGGTGAATTCCGCCCTATCCGTTTCAATCTTCATCCGGCCGCCCCGCCCATATCCTTGCTGTCGGCGGCGCAAATCCTCATTAACTTGTTCCTGGGAAATCTTCAGTCCCGCCGGCAATCCCTCAATCATGGCCGTCAATGCGGGTCCGTGGGATTCCCCTGCCGTAATAAACCTAAACATACCCGTCACCTCTACTATTTATATTCGCTATGTAAACTATAAATCAGCACCGTCAGATGCATCTCCAGTGTATCTTCCCGGTTTTTAACGTCAAAACTGCTTACATTGATTTGCCGCGTCGTTTCTTCCAGTTTACGCAAAAATGTCAGCGAGGAAAAATATTTTCCCTGTAACACCAACTCGACCGGCGTGGCCTGCAGTCCTTGTTTGACCGTTGTCGTTGCCGGTCGCAGCGAAACCAGCCGTACACCGCCGGCAATAGCCGCCTGTTCCAGATAAGCGGCAAAAGCGGCTGTTTCCGGTTGCGCCGGGAGCAATTGATTAAACAACTTCAGCTGATTTCGTATCTCCTGCAATGGTTTTTCCGGATCGGGGTGGCTACGGACATATGCCGACGCTTCCTGCAGCTGTTGCTTTTCAATCCGGCATCTTTCTTCCAACTCAGTCATTCTGCCGCGCAATCCAGACCACAGACAGGTCTCCATCATAAAAAGCAGCCCCAGTATAAGGCTTAACACCATCACGATTTTGCCGGAATCTTTTCTCATTACCTTTCCATTCAAAGGACGGCACTCCCTCAATATTTTTTTAACTTTGCCGACATTTCAAAAACGGTTTTCCCGTCCATTGTTCCATTTTCCACTTTCAGCAGCAATGGTTCCATAAAGAAATCATCCTGCTCCAGCCGTTGGAGCAGCCCCCGCACATCAGTGTAAGAGTCAGCCGTTCCTTTTATCAGTAATTGTTTTTGATCGTTGCCCAATACTTCTGTCAGGCCAACCCGGGCCGGAGTAACCAGTCCCAAATACGCCAACACTCCATAACAGGACTGGCGCTCACTGCTCACCCGGGCCACCATGGAGTATTTTACCGCCAGCGCCTGCTGTTCTGCTGCTGCGGCCATCACCTGCTGTCGCAACGGCTGCATCAAAAGCGACTGTTGCGCCGTCTCCGTCAGTGCCTTTTCCAGCCGGTCAATTTTAACCAGGTAGTAGCCGGTCACGCTGCCAAACAGCAAAATCAACGCCAGCAGACCGGCAAGGCATAAACGGTGAAGCGCCCAGGGGCTTGGCCGCTGTTCCGGCGGCAACAGATTAATCTTAATTATCATAATATAGTCCGGCGCTCAGCGCTAGCCCCACCGCAGCAGAAATTTGTGGTGTAATGGCGGCCAGCGCATCCTTATCCAGTGAAAACGCCACCGACAATGCTGCCGGCAGTTGTTGTGTTTGCAACTGCCAGCCCCCCAATAAATGTCCTAATTGTTCCATAAACGAATTGCTTGACGCTCCGCCCCCGGCAAACAACAAATCTTGCATCTCCAGCTCAAATCCTTGATTACGAAAAAATTCCAGGGTTAAATGAATCTCCCTGGCCAATTCGTTAACAGCGCTCTCACTGCGAAGCCGATACTGCCGCCCGTTTCCCCCCTGCAGAAGATGGCGGCCGCCTATGGAAACCAGTCTATGCAGCGCCGGACTGTTATTGTGAAAGGCAATCATTCGGCTCGTCTCACTGCCAATTTCCACCAACAATTTATTGCTACCGTGATCCAGGGTACGGAGATAAGCCAACGGCTCCACATCAATGCCCCAATTTCGCATTCCGGCGTCCTGCAGCAGTTTGGTCAACGCAGCAACCCGTTCCCGTGGTGCCGCCACCAGCAGAACCTTCATCCGGTCTCCCGTCTTTTCCGGCTCCGCCACCGCGAAATCAAAGTAATATTGTTCCGTAGCACCCGGAAGATATTTTTCGATTTCCCATTTCACCGCCTCGGGCAATTCTTGTTGAGCCATGACCGGAAAATAAACTTCCCGGATAAAAAGAGAGCGGCCGCCGACAGCCGCCACCGCATCCTTCCCCGTCACGCCACTGGAATTCAATGCGTTCCGGAGAGTTTCCGCCGCCAACGCGCCATCTGCAATCCGCCCGTCACGCATTATCTGTTCCGGCAGGTTTACAACACCCACCGCATTTAAAGTCGGACCTTGTTGCCGGTAAATAACTTCGGCCACCTTCAGCGTTTCCGTTCCCAGATCAATACCGACCACGCTGGCCGGTTTTCGCCAAAACCAGCGCGTCAGTGGCTGATGCCACGCCCCTTTACTTTTCATCATGGCGGGGATGACCGTTGACAACAACAATAGCATTGGAGACGGCCGTCAGAACATCCACGTTAAACTGCGCTTCCAGCCCTCTAATCTTGGCATACGTTTCGCCCTGATCGGTAACCACATAACGGGGAGGCAACGCATTCAAAGCCAACGCCACTACGTCAAAGCGGCATTTAGGACAAGAACAGGCTTTTTTGGTGCCGGCGATAATTTCATCCACACGCTCCCAAACCAAGTCTTCCATATAGTTCTTTAATTGCATAAACGTATCCCCTTTCCAATATCAGAGCAACCCTTTTGTTCTTTCTACAGCCACTGATTCGGCTCCTGCTTTTAACTAAAAGTTTTTTATTCCCGGTCATTTTTTCGTTTTCACGAGCGGGGAAACATTGTTCAACGAGTGCTTCTTCAGAAACCACTCCAACTAACCAGTTCCCGCCCGTAAAACAAAGTCACCATCGCCCCCAGAGCCAAAAACGGTGCAAAAGGAATAGTATCTTTTCTCCCATGGCGTTTCGCCAGTAATAGCCCTGCTCCTACCAGCCCCCCTGCGGCAAAAGCAATAAAAGTTGCCGGTAGGACCAGCGGCAACCCCAGCCAAAAACCAATCACTGTCTGCAGTTTTACGTCTCCCCATCCCATACCGCCACTAAGAAGAGCAATAATCAACAATATTCCTCCACCCACGAGACCCCCGCACAACATATCCGTAAAATTCAATATTCCCAGGCTCCAGCGAAACAACAGCACCAATATCGTCATAAAAATTAACGTCTGATCAAAAATCATCCGGCAGCGCCAATCCACAAACGAAATTACCAGGAGGCACGACATCAGAAGAAGGGCCGGCAACAGCGTCACAGTCAGACCAAACTCCCGGTAACAGGCCAAATAAAGAGTGACTGTTAATACCAATACCAGTGTTTTTTGCCATAGAAAGCAATGACACTCACCGGGTAACAACGTGCTGTGAGGAATACGGGTCAGGGTCACAGGCAGTATTGGGCAGATCAGTTTCGATACAAAATAATCACTGCATTTCCCTGCCAGCATAGCAATCATGACCATAAAAAACATATCCATTTTTCTCTCCATGTCATTTTCATTGTCCTCACAGGCAGGAGGCGAATTCCAGCTCTTTCAAACGCCCGGCCACCCTCAAAAAAGTTCTTTATGGCGGTACATTCGTCCAGTACACCGGGGTGAATATCAATGTTGGAACCCCTTCGGCAGTGTTTGTCAGCCGTACGGTCACCACCACATGCCTTGATGCCGGTTTTTGCGTTCCAACCATGCCACGCGAAACAATCACCCGTTCCCCTCCGGTGCCGGTGACACGCACGCTGTATTTCCCGGCAGTGGATGTTCCGTCGTTTAACGTTCCGCTTAACTCAATCCCGGTGCCACCAGTCGTCGCAGCGGCAAACACCGCATCTGTCCTGAGCCGGACTATGGCACGGAGCGCTCCGGCTTCCGCGAGATATTGGGCGGCGACTCCCTTGTGAAATTCATTGGCAGTGGAAAACTCCGTACTGCTCACCGATGCCAAAGTAATGCCGATGATTCCCAATACCAAAATTGCCACTAACACGCCGGCAACCGCTGATCCCCGCTGCCGCCAATACCCTGACAAACGATTTCACTCCTTTGTCGCACATCAATTGGCGAATGTTTATTTTAAATAATCCGTTATCCCCGTAACCGCGGCATGAATCGTTACTCTTTGTCCACTCATGCTATCAACGGCAATTAATGTAATCTCCGCCGTTTCACTGCCACTGACTACAAACAGCCCGTTCTCCCCCGCATACAATTCTACCGTACTGGCACCGGCCACATTGGCGCCACTCATCGGCTGGGGACTGGCGTCGGGACCCATACGATACATTTTTCGATCCACCGGACTGAGATAATAACAATACGTGTTGCCCACCGTACCACCTAATCCTTTATTGCGAAAAGTCAATCGCGTCGGACTTTCCAGTACATACTGGTCCGCATAGCGCAATTCCCGCACCATGCTGTCCACCACGTACCGGGCCGTATGCAGCACTTCCAGCTTACTGCTGCTTTCCCGCCAGGATTTTACCATAGTCGACATGATCGCAAACAACGTCGTTGCCACCAGTGCCATCAGTAGGATTCCTACCAGCAATTCCAGCAACGCAGCACCTTTTTGCTTGTTTTTCTTTTCCACGCCCAACACCCCGCTACGGAATCCTGGAATACAGCGCCTCCAGTTGCAACCATTGTGCCTTGCTGCCTTCCATCCACTGGACACGGGCGGTGGCCCGGACCAATTGAGGGTCGTCCGTATCCACGTCAGCATCTACCGTTACCTCGTAGAGATCCGTCTGCGTCGGTGGCAACAATTCTGTCGGCAGGGACAAGTTGTGCCAAAACCTTGCCGGTTGTTTTTTCAAAACCTCCAACCGTTCCTGCGCTAAAAAAGTGGCTACCGTCAGCCGTTCCGATCTTCCGGCCATCCGATTTCCCTGCAGATACAACGCGCTAATCGACATAACCACGGTCACCACAAGCAAAACTGCCACCATCAAATCAATCAGAATAAATCCCCGGGAACCTTCCGGCTTCTTCCGTTCATTCCACACGCACTCTGCCCACCGCATCAATAATCACCTGCCGGCTCGCACCCGTAATGCGTTTACTGTTCAGTCTGATCGTGGCTCCCAAAGAGTTTGGTACCGCCAATGTCCCATTAATCCCGAAAACCATCCGGGGAAAATAACCGGTGACCGTGGATGGAAAGATCACCGTTTTCCTGCTTTGCGTCCCCTGAGTAATCATATAGCCCCGTTCCGTGAACTCTAACTGCGGCATCACACTGCCACTGCCATTGATTGAAATCTGCTGCAGCCAGCGGACGTCAGCCGCCAGTTGCCGGGCCGCCATATCGATTTCCTGCCGGGCCAGCACGTTACCAAGGACCGGCATCGCCACTACCGCCAGCATACTGGCGACAGACAAAACCAACAATACTTCGACTACCATAAATCCTCCGGACCCACCCGCTCGTTTGCATTCCGCCATCGCCGCTTCGCTTTTCACGGCACCCTCCTCAATACGTTTGACTGCCGGTGGCAGCCACCAGATTTTCTCCCAGGTTGCCATTGCCGCTCGTTCCGATTACCGCCCGGTTGTCCACGATACGATAAGAAGGTCCGGTCGGTACCGTAAGCGTTCCTCCCTGGGGAAATCGGGCAACTCCGGCAGGCGGAACCGGCATCGCCAGTAAAAAGCGGGGAATCAGACCGGTCGTAGCGTCACTGTTCAGGGTTGGGCCAGCAATATTACTGATCTGAGCGGCAACCACGGCACTGTCAATGTTGCGCAAATCCGCTATGATTTTAGCCCCGCGGGCCGTTTCCATCGCGTGATTAAACCGTGGAACCGCAATGGCAGCCATCAGCGAAATGATGCCAACGACGACAACCACCTCAATAAGGGTAAACCCGTTGCCGTAGCGTTGATCCGCTCGGTTAAGCCAAACTGTTTTCTCCACCGGTCCCATGCTATTTCCTCCTCTCGGTAAAACATTCCCGGTTTTTGTGAAACGAGAACGTATTCTACATGGAAAAAAGGGTTGTCATATCCAACAATGGCAGCATCACAGCCAGCACAATCGTCCCGACAACCAGCCCCAAAACACAAATCAGCGCCGGTTCCGTCAGGGAATTAATCCGACGTGCGAATTCATCCACTTCTTCTTCATAGTATTGGGCAATCTGGTTCAACACTTTGACCAGGGAACCGGTTTCCTCTCCCACTGCAATCAGCTTTACAACCATTCCCGGGAAAAGACCGCTTTTTTTTAATGGTTCCGCCAGTCCAGCCCCCCGGCGAATCGCCTTGCCGGAATTTTCCAAGGCTTTGATAAAAGCCGGAACCGCAATCAAATGTTCTACCATTTCCAGTGCCGCCAAAATGGGAACGCCACTTTGCAACAACAAACCCAACGACCAGCTAAATCGGGCTAACAACAATTTACGCCAAAACGGCCCGACCACCGGCAACCGCAACAGTCCATCCGCCACCCTTTCCTGAACAGCAGGCTTCTGCAAAAAGAAAAATACGGTGCCGGCGGCGGCCATCGCCAGGGTCACCAGGCCGGCACCATGCTCCTGAACAAATCGTCCGGCCGAGATAAGAATTCGGGTTAACAGCGGTAAGGTAGCTCCTGTTCCCTGAAAAATCTGTTCAAAGGCGGGCAGCACCACTGCCATAATAAAGAGTACACAAAAAATGGCCATTAGCGCCGTGATCGCCGGATAAATCAACGCGGATTTTATCCGCTCGCGAAACCGGTGCTCCTTTTCATATTGGATCGCCAGACGTTGCAGCACCGCCTGTAGCGCACCGCTATTTTCGCCAACGGCCACCATACTGACCATCAACAGGGGAAAGTAATGCGGCAATGCTTTCATCGCCTGCGATAAAGCGTCTCCCGAACGGACCTGCCGCAAGACCTGCTCCAGCGCAGGATTCATTCGTCCAGGATTCTCCTGTTGGGATAAAACCTGCAAACAACCGGTCAATGGGACTCCTGCCTCCAGCATAATCACCATCTGGCGGCAAAACAGCGCCTGTTCTTTGGCGTTGACTCCGGCCCCCCGCAAAAAAATGCGCCGCCATCCGTTCCGGCTTCGTTGTTCACGCAAATAGGTGACATAATATCCCTGTGCACATAGAAAAGCAGCCGCGGCTTTCTCCTCATTGGCCGTCACGACGCCCTGGATCTGTCGTCCGCTATGATCCCGTACCCGGTACACAAATTGTTTGGACATTTTCTTCCTCACCAATTATTGGGTTTACCACTATATTTA
>DATMYQ010000169.1:0-5272 GCA_035560935.1 Patescibacteria group bacterium
AGACAGCCATAAAGTAGGACCAGCCCACGTTAAACTTAGCATCTTTTAATTCTTTGTCAAATCTGATCCGCATTGTGCACACGTCACCTTGCCAAAGGCTACTCTACTCTTTGCGAAAATTACGGATTATCGCCATTTGCTCTGACCTAGCTCAGATTGACTGCTCTAACTGCTTGGAAATTCTTTTTCGTCACTTTACCAAAGAGTATTGCTTTTATGACTAACAGGTCATAAAATGTGACTAACGAGTCATATATTTGATTATTAAAAAAGGACGGTGCTGCTTAGTGCCCAAGAAAACATTTTTCAGACTTGATGAAGAAAAGCAGGAACGGGTGGTACGAGCGGCGATCAGCGAGTTTCATGCCAACGGTTTCACGAAAGCCAAGGTCGAAACCATCGCCGAAAATGCCGGGGTGGCCAAGGGCAGTATCTATCAATATTTCGAAAATAAAAAGGAACTCTTCATGCACTCGGTGACCTGGGCGATGGAATATTTCATGAGAGAGATCGACAAATATACGCCGCTGCAGGAGATGGATGTCTTTGACTATCTGCTCAAAGATGGGCGCAAACGTGTCGAATTGCTTAAACAAGAAACCACCCTGATGCTCTTCTTCCAAGACATCATGACCGGAAAATTCGGCAGCCTGACTAAAACCATCAACGATGAGCTCTGGAAAATCGGGGATAAATATATCCTGCAGCTTATCGCTGTCGGCAAACAAAAAGGAACGCTTCGGACTGACCTGAATGATTTAATCCTCGCGCTCTACTACAAGGGAGTTACCAGCCAGTTTGATGACTATGTCTTCAGGATCATAACCGAAAATAATTTTGAACTAAGTGATTCGGTCTATCAGGAAATTGAAGCCACCATCAACCAAGTGATCGAGTTATTAAAAAACGGAATGGGGCGGTAAGTATGTTTATTACGGTTAAAAACCTGAAAAAGAGCTATAACGCGGGTGAGAACAAAAGTGAGGTACTCAAGGGAGTAAGCCTGATCCTGGAAAAAGGGCAAACCGGCGTGATCCTCGGCCCCTCCGGCTCAGGTAAGTCCACCCTGATGAACATGATCGGCGGCGTTGACCGCGTGGACAGCGGCAGTATCCAGGTCGACGGCCTGGAGCTTAGCACTCTTGATGATGCCCAGCTGGCGGAGTATCGCCGGGATTCCGTCGGTTTTATCTTCCAGTTTTACAATCTCGTACCCAATCTCACAGTCGCGGAAAATATCGAGGTAGTTTCCAACATCGCTAAAACCCCGCTGGACATAGATACAGTGCTGAAAGCGGTTGGCCTGGCAGGGAAACAAAGGAGTTTCCCCAGAGAGCTTTCCGGCGGAGAGCAGCAGCGGGTCGCTATCGCCCGGGCGATTGTCAAGAACCCCAAGCTGCTTTTGTGTGATGAGCCAACCGGCGCCTTGGATTATGAAACATCCCGCGGGGTCCTTACCCTTCTGCAAAACCTCAACGCCGAATTAGGCACAACTATTTTAATGATCACCCATAACACCGCCATCGGCGAAATGGCGAATGTCGTTTACAAGCTGCGCAGCGGCGAGATTGTGGAAACGATCCGGCATGAGGAAACGATTTCGGCGGAAAGGATTGAGTGGTAATGACGCTCTTGAGAAAAGCCATCCGGACCATGCTGGAGCAAAAACCCCGCTACATCGGCTCTATACTTTTACTCATGATCAGCAGTATGATGTTCGTTATGCTGAATACAACCTCGCTCAATTTGAACCATACCTTCAGCGCATTTTCCCAGCGCAATATGCTGTCCGACGCGGAGTTTTCGGTCAATGGCAAACTTGATCCTGCGGCCTTGGGCAACAAGTTTGCCGCGCAGGTTGAGCTGGGCGGCACGGCCGATTGCCAAGTGGAGCCCGGTCAAACTCTGCGAGTGTTCAGTCTGATGGATGAGGTCAATATTCCGGCCGCTGCAGCGGGGAACTTGCCGGGCACTTCGGAAATCACCCTCGACCGCTTGTTTGCCGAGACCAACGGCTACGCCATCGGCGACACCATCACGGTGGCGGACAAGGAATTCACCGTTTCCGGCTATAGTTTTCTGCCTAATTTTATCTACGTGGTCAAGTCCAAAGAAGAGATCATGAACGACCCCAAGACCTTCGGTGCGGGTGTTGTCAGCAAAGCGGATTTCGAAACCTTGCCGGATCAGAACAAGGTTTATGCTATCCGTTTTGACCAACGAGAAACTATCCAAGCGCAGGAAGCAGCCGTCAAAAACGCGCTGCGTTCACAAGGTATTAACATCATCAACTGGCAGAGTACGGAAAAGAAAGTCAATGTCTCCTATGTGCCCATGGAAATCAGCGTATTGTCCATCATGAGCGCCGCTGTGCCCCTGGCCATGCTAGGGCTCTCCTGTGTTTTGCTCGGGATGCTGATGTGGCGGATGATCCAGAGCGAATCCGTCATGATCGGGACATTTTACGCCCAAGGTTACCGAAAACGGGAATTGCTCCGCCATTATCTGACCTTCCCGCTTTTGGTGTCCGTGATCGGCTCGGCGGCAGGCTCATTATTAGGTCTGCTGCTGATGAACAGTGTCTTTAAGTTTATGCTGACGGCCTTTCCCATGCCGGTTTATGAAACCATCTCTAATCCCTGGCTGATTGTTTTTGCGGTTCTGCTGCCGGTGCTCATTCTTTGCGGCGTCACCTGGGGAATTACTAATAAGATCCTGAAAACCCCGCCGGCCATCCTTATGAAAGGCGGGGAAGCCAAAGCCAAGACGAATTTCATCGAGCGGCATCTGCGCCTTGACCGCTTAAAATTCAACACCAAATTCCAAATCCGGGAACAAGTCCGCAGCTTATCCCGAACCTTCTTCCTGCTCTTGGGGATTGTCGTCGCCACGATACTCATGCTCTACGGCTTGACCATGAAAAGCTCGGTTGACTATATGCTCAACGAGGGGATCAAGGAATTGTACAACCTGAAGTACGAATATGTTTTCGCCTCGGAGAAAACCGGGCCAGCGCCGGCAGGAACTGAACCGTTCGGCGCAGCCTATGTGAGCCTGAGCGGCAATGAGGATCTAAGCTTTTATGTGACCGGAGTTCTGCCGAACACCGACAAGATCAAACTTAAAGACACCTCCGGACAGCCCTTCAAACCGGAACAGACCACAATTACGGCTCCCCTGGCGCAAAAGCTGAATGTGAAGGCAGGCAGCAGCCTGACGATGTTCGACACGGATAATGGTCAGGAGCATACCTTTAAAATTGAAAAGATAGCCGATACCTATGCCGGGGATTTCCTGTTTATGCCTCTCGCTCAATTCAACTCAGAGTTTGAGCGGCCGACGGACGCTTATATCGGAATCTGGAGCGACCAGCCGAGGACCTTTGCTCAGGGCGAGCTTCGCAGCACCAAATCCATCGACGCCATTGTCACGGGTTTCGGCATCTTGCTTGATCAAATGGCCCCGATGATTTACGGCCTGATTGCTACCGCCTTTATCGTTGGTTTGCTGATCATCTATATTGTCACCGGCCTGGTGGTTGACGAAAGCCGAACCAGCATCTCGCTGATGAAGGTTTTCGGCTATCGAAAAAAAGAAATTGGCAAACTGATCCTGGGCAGCAATACCCTGATCGTCGTCGCGGGCTATCTGCTCGGTATTCCCGCTTTGCTGGGAACCGTGGGAGCGCTGTACGGATCACTGACTGACAGCCTGCAGATCGTACTGCCAGTTAAGCTTAACGTCTGGTATATGCTCCTGGGTTTTGTGATGGTGCTGGTTACCTATGAGTTGGCCAAATTGCTCTGCCGGAAAAAACTGGCGCGTATCCCCATGAGCGAAGCCTTAAAGGCTGGGACGGAATAAAGAATTATCCTATTCAAAGTAAGCAACTGGGAGGTTTATATGAATCGAATTGTCGCTATATCCAGCAAACTAAAATATGTAGGTCTTTTAGGCCTGCCGATGTTCTTTTCGGATACGCTAATCTGGAAATATTTATGGTTGTTCTGGCTGTTTGCTTTTGTGGAAATTTTTACCTCCTTCTCAATTTTTGTGCAGGCCTTACAGCAGTTGATTGCCATACCATATATCTATCTTTCCCACGGGTTCCGGCTGCCGGATCAAAATAACTATCAACCTGCAGTACGCTATTCCCTGCCATTCAGCGGGCAATGGACGGCGGTCAACGGCGGCCCCGACAAGAAAACCTCTCATTCCTGGAGCGTTTTGACCCAGCGCTACGCCTATGACTTTTTGATCTTGGCTGACAACGGTCAAAGCTGTTCCGGCAACAAAACCCTTTTGCCGAACTACTATTGCTACGGCAGGGAAGTCTTGGCCCCGGCTGACGGAGTTGTTGTGGAGGCAATAGACAAATACCCTGATTCCCGCACCTATGGCAACGGTTCCGTAGACCGTGCCGCCAAAGACATTGGCGGCAATTACATCGTAATCAGGCACGCTGCAAAAGAGTACAGCTTTATCGCTCACCTTTTGCCCCAAAGTATTAAGGTCAAGGCGGGCCAGCAGGTAAAGCGCGGCGAACCCATGGCGCAATGCGGCAACTCCGGCAATACTACAGAGCCGCATATCCATTTTCAAATTCAGGATGGCAAAAGCTTCCTTGCCTCGGCAGGACTGCCCATTTCCTTTGAGGGAATTGAGACAAAGCCCGCTAAAAACTATGCCAAATTTGATCCGCGCCCAGTATATGAGCAAAAGGAAAGAGCTGCGTCAACGATTCAACGCGGCTCTTGCGTAGGGAATATGGAATAAGAAAAGCACTCTGTCTTTCCCATTAACGGGTTCCGTTAAGAGGTTCAAAAGTTAAATTCAATCAAAATTCATACCCAGAAAAGAGGCAAATTCACATTTGCCTCTTTTCATATGCCTGCAAGAAGTTTTAGGCATTATTAAGGCTTGAAATTGTCTTAATTCTCATCGAATTCAGTGTGGACCAGTTGTGAATCGAATGTGATTTCTACCGTTTTGAAGTTTCAAATCATGCTTAGATGGCTTTGCTGGGAAACGAAAGTAAATGGAAAATCAGCGACCCCAGCACAACGATTGGGTATTGCTGACAGAGTGTACACCTACAGGGATATTATCTATTTTCGATAGGACAGAAAATAACCACTAAGTTAGTGGTCATTTTGTATCTAAAATGGCTGAAAAATGCCGCTTTAGACAATCGTAATCGCAGGGTTGTTTCGTTTTTTGGTTATAAACCAGGAGGCTTTGCCACGAATGACTAAGCCTAAGAGTATTTCTT
>DATMYQ010000170.1:0-8225 GCA_035560935.1 Patescibacteria group bacterium
TATTTATTGAATATTAGATTAGTAAATCGGTGTCTGCCTTTATCCTCGGCAATTTTGCCCCAGCAAATAACGCAAAAAGATGGTGGGCAACATGACAGCAGATTTGCACAAATGCATGGATCTTATCCGTGCCGCCAAACAAGATGCCCCTCACATGGACCGGGTCATGCGGGCATTGGAAAAAATATACAATTTGCCTCCCGAAGAACATCCGCAAAGCACCATTGCCAGTTTGCGCTTAACAGAGGCTTACAGCCTGTTATTACTGACGCTGGATGATTTGCCGCCGGAGGATGATCGCAACAGAGGGCTGGTTATTGCGGCCATGAGAGCGGTTTCCAGCGCCAAGGATTCGCTTTGCCATCCTGTCGTTGACGCTGCCGAAACAAAGGAAAAAACACCGGATCCTGCCGATTAAGAAAACAACACCGGAAGTTATCCCTGAAACTGCAGATTATACTTCCGGTACGTTGTGAACCTCGCCTGATCGTGCCCGTGGCCGGGCTGCTTTCAGTGCCGTATGCTCATTATTGTTTTTTCGCCGCCAATGCTTTGGCGGTTTTTTCGTTATATGCTTCCATTTTCAGTACGCCGTTCTCCACACAGAACAGCGTCCCTTTCATTACTTCCCGGACTGGCTCAATTTGGTTGCCAATCGTGATCACAACCCCGGGATAAGCGCTTTTCGTCGCTTTAACCGTGGCACCGCTCATTTCTTCAAACGCGATCTCAATTTCATGCACCCGGTTCCGCATATCTTTAATCTGTTGCTGGTGATAGTATTGGGACGCCGACAGTTTATTGCGTAATTCCTGTTTTTGCGGCGACATCGTCCGTAAGTCCATGGCATTGAGCAACGTCAGGGATTTACTGTTCTCCTCTTCCTGGGTTTCCATCTGCTGGATGTCCTTCATCAACTGGAAATACTCGTCCCGGAGCAGCGGTTTTTGCCCCACCGTTATTTTGGTCTGCACTCCGGAGGTAGTTCCCAGCACCATGGCTTTGATTTCCTCGCCGGCCACTACCTGGCCGCCGGCAATGATACCCCGCCGCCCGGAGACCACAACCCGGCGTTCGGCAATCACCTGTCCATGCAAAATAACGTCATTGACCACGGCGTCACCGCAGTGCACACTGGAATTCTCAATAAATTTGGCAATCACCTGCTGGCTGGCCCGAATCACCGAACGCCCCTGAATACCGGCACGAACGGTAATGGCCTGCGCTTCCACCGTACCGCCGATCACATTGCCAAAGACGTCGACGCTGCCCTCCGCTTTTACGGAAAACCCGGTATTGACGGAACCCCGGACAACAACAGACCCGGAAAAATCGACGTTGCCGGAAGAAAAATCCACGTCACCCTTAATTTCAATCACCGGAAAAACATTCATGGTGACGCCGTCATACACATAGTGGCCGCCCTCTGCCGCCTCCAGACGGTTTTTATCAACAATTTGCAGGTTCTTGCCGGTGGGCAGGCTCACATCATGACCGTTGGGAGCCGGAATTTTGTTGCCGAACACATCCATACCGGCCTCGCCAACGGTGGCAGGAATTCGTTCCGCCAGCAGCTGCCCCTTCTCCACCATGGTATACAGATGAATTTCTTTATAGTCCACCCGGCCATCGTCCAATTCTTCCGGTCGTCCTTTATTGGTAGTATCGACGAAAATTTTCAGGGAAGCATCCCGGCCTTTGACCGGTTTTATTCCCCGGGCGCAAACCGTCTCACCGCCCATTTGCCGCTCTACCAGACGTTTCATGGCTTCTTGATCAATACCAAACGTCACGCCGCCTTTGCGCAATGCCTGCTGCAAGTCCTCCAGAGTCAACGGCCGGCAGCGCCGCGGCAACGTCACGGAAATTTGCGCCAGCGTCCGGTCCGGAGAAATCTGCAGATAAATTTCCGGCGCCGTCTCCATTTCCAGGTGGTCATAAATCTTCACCGCCACGCCGGCAGCGCTTTGCACCGCCATATGGATGGGATGATTGTCGTCCAGTTTTTTACCGAACCGGGTTCTTAGTTCATTGATCACGACCCCGGCCCGTACCGGACGACCCGGCTCACTCACCGGCGGAAATACCGTCAGAAAAATATCTCCATCCACTTCCGCTATGACATAGTTCCCATCAAACAACTGCCCCTCGTCCACATTCCAGTCATCATCCGTTCTCTTTTCTGTCATTTCCGCCACCTCCCCAGCCACAGATATTTTGTTCCATCAGCGTACGGCCTCAAAGCACCTTATTATACCCTTTAAAACATGATATACAACTTTCCCTTTGCGGCGGTCAAATCCCTGCCCTGAACCGTTCCTAAGAAATTATCACGACTTTAGTCCTATTCCTTCCTATCCCGGGCAGGATTTTTTGCGCGCTCAAAGAACAAGTAATATAATGATTATCCGATGGAGACGGAGTGATAATACCGTGGAAATAATGTTGACGATTAGCGACCTGGCTGCCCGTTCCGGGGTGGCGGAACAAACCCTGCGCCGGTGGCTGAAACAGTTTAGTTCCTTCTTCCCCTGTCGGGAATTTGGCCGCCAGCGCAAATACCCACTCAGTGCATTGGAAACCATTCGCTATATTCACGAACAATTTCGCGCCGGTGAAGGTACGGCCGCTATTTTGGCCAGCCTCCAGGAATCGGAACCGCAGCCGCCCCAACCGCTGTCTTCCGCGCCGCAGCCGCTGCTTGCCGTACCTCAGCTTGCAGAACTGACCGACCGGCTGACCGCCGCGCTGGATGCCCTGGCACACCGTGATCAGGAGTTGGCCCAATTGCGGCAGGCGGTTCAACAGCTGACGGAACAGGTAACCTTACTGCGGGAAAACAGTCCCCGCAGTCATTCCCAATCGTTTTCCAAAGCTGATTTTCGCCGGCTACCGGTATCCCCGGATTCACAAAAGCCGGCGCATAAGCGTTCTTCCCTGGCAGCCGCGCCGTCCGCCCCGGCTCCGGTGGTAATGCCACTCCCGGCGGCAACCGCCATGGTATTGCCGCCACAAGCGGAGTCAGCATTGCTGCCGTCTTCAACGGCGGAAACGCCACCGCCGGCAACGGCTCCCCGCACGATCGCCGACCCTTCACCGACGCCTTGGTCTTTGGCGACGGCTGCCGATACAAAATCGGCTCACACCCCCCGTCCTTCGGAAACCGAGCGAATTCAGCGAGCGTCAGAAATCAGCAAAAAAACGCTGGAATGTCTGATTCAAACCAACGCAGACGTGGAGTTTCTCGCCGGACAATCGGCAGCTCCCTGGTGGCGGCGTTTGTTCCATAAATAATGTCCCTGCCCGCCGCCAAAGTGTTCCCACACATGTAAGACATCGATTGTGTAAAGAAAGGTAGGCTCCCAATGAAGCTCAAAAAGCCGCTACTGTTTTTTTTGCTGTTGCACCTGCTGGTCTTGCCTGTCTGCGTCTCCGCCGCGCCAGCTGCGGCAACGGATCTGAAAACGCTGGTTACCCGGTCCCAAAGCAAAATGTTGGCTCTGCAAAACTATCATATGACCCTGCAGACAACGATTGCCAGCGCTGTCCAGGGGCAAGACTTCCGCACCCTGACAACAGGCGAATTTGACCTGCAACAAAAACCGCTGCTGGTCCAAGGCGACCTAACCGTCAGTGTAAACTTCGCCGGCAAGGCATTCAACCAAAGCGTCTCCCAGTATATGGAGGAATCCGGAAATCAACTGACGGTTTATTCCAAAGTTAACGAAACTTGGACCCGCCAGCAAATGCCCTTCAAATATAACCCGGTCCAAGACTATCAGGACTACATCGGAGCAATAAAATCACTGGCGGTAAAAAGCGAAACAGACCAGCAACTGGTTCTGGAAGTCGTAGCCACCGGCGATGCCATTAAGGAACGTCTCGCCCGCAGCTTCGACAGCATGAATGCTTTTTTTCCCGCCGGTTTTAAACGTCCCCCGGATTTCTTCGCCAATATTGGCGACATGGCCTACACGATGACCATCGACAAAAAAAGCGGTCTGGTTTTGGAAATGAACATCGATGTATCAAATCTGATGTCTTCTGTCGGCGTTACACTTGTTGAATCGATGGAAACGCTTCCCGCCGAGCAAAAACAGGTTCTTGCAAAAATTTTTACCCAGATGAAAATGACCACGACCATTTCATTTTCTCAGTTCAACACCACCGATCCGGTGATAATTCCGGAAGAAGCGCGCAATCCAGCCCCCTGATTTACCGGAAACATTGGGCAAAGCTATCCCAAGCACCTTTCCGGGTCATAATCACTCCGGGGTTTCATAGCCCCGGGGATGGTTTTGATGCCAGCGCCAGGCAGTTTGGAGGATCTCCTGAATATGAGGAAACTCGGGCTGCCACCCCAATTCCCGCCGCGCTTTCTCCGCACCGGCCACCAGCAGCGCCGGATCACCGGCCCGCCGCCCGGTGATTTCCCGGGTAATAGTGATCCCGGTCACCGCTTCCGCCGCCGTGACAATTTCCTGTACGGTGAAACCGCCGCCATTGCCCAAATTGTAGACACCGGACCCGTTGCCGGCGTTCAGCCGATCCAGTGCCAGGCAATGCGCCTGGGCCAGATCATTGACATGTATGTAATCCCGAACGCAGGTGCCATCCCGGGTGGGGTAATCGTCGCCAAAAATTTTAATACTGTTCCTCTGCCCCAGACAAGCCTGCAACACCAGCGGGATCAAATGCGTTTCCGGCCGGTGGTCTTCCCCGATGTCTCCTGCCGGATCTGCGCCGCAGGCATTAAAATAACGCAGCGCCACATAATTCAGGCCATAGGCCCGGGAATAATCCGCCATGACATTTTCCATCATTAACTTAGTCCGTCCGTAAACATTCGTGGGATTTTTGCCGCACTCTTCCGTGATTGGTGAAGCCTCCGGTTCACCATAGACGGCCGCTGTGGAAGAAAAGACCAATTTTTTCACCCCAGTAGCCAGCATGCTATCCAACAGGCACAGCGTTCCTGCCACATTATTGCCGTAATACCGGGCCGGCTGATCCATTGACTCTCCCACCTGGCTGAAGGCGGCAAAGTGGACTACCGCGCCGATATCTTCCTGCCGCAGCACCGCCTGCAGCCGCTCCCGGTCAAACAAGTCGCCGGCCACAAAGGTCTGGCCAGTCACCGCCGCCGCATGGCCGGTGACCAAATTGTCATACACCACCGGCCGGTGCCCGTCCCGGGTCAGCCGGCGTACCGTGTGCGACCCAATATATCCGGCGCCGCCGGTAACCAAAATATTCATTATCGTCATCCCCTTTTTTACTGATTTTTATTGTTTCTGCAAAACGCATCCAAAACCCTCCAAAAGCCGCGGAAACGTTTTTCGGCACAGTTTGGATACCGTTCCGGTCTTCTGTTGTGCCTTTTTCTGTCCCGTCCATTGCCGAATTTTTGTCTCGTTAGCGCAGCGGGGGGTGCAACTCGCTCGAGTTGCACCCCCCGCTGTTTGTGGCACTAAGGAATCATTGCTATCTTTCTAAACTTACTTAGCAGCCGTAAACCCGTGTTTTTCAAATATTGTCCGGGCTTCCGGCCCGCTCAGGAAAGCCGCAAAGGCGGTTGCGGCCTCCACATTCTTGCTGGCCGCCAACACCGCCATGGGGTAGAGGATGGGGTCATGCGTATCCGGCGGCGCCGTCGCTACAACCCGTACCTTATCGCTGCTGGCAGCGTCAGTTTTATACACAGCACCCACCTCGGCATTGCCGGTTTCCACATAAGCCAGTACCGTCCTCACATCTTTGGCCAGTACCGTCCGGTCTTTAACCGCTTCTGTCAGCTGCAGCTTTTTCAGCACTTGCTGCGTATATTGCCCGGCCGGCACTGTTTCCGGAGCGCCCATGGCAAACTGTTTCACTTCCGGTTTGGTCAGATCGTTGAAGCTGGCCACCGCCAACTTGGATTCTTTTCCCACGATCAATACCAACTGATTCTCCACCAGATTTTTGCGGGTTTCTTTTTTCAGCAGACCTTTCTTCTCCAGATCATCCATTTGTTTGACGGCGGCCGACAGAAACAGATCCACCGGAGCGCCTTCCTCAATCTGCTTCTGCAGCGAGCCGGATGCTCCCAAGTTAAACGTGATTTTCACGTTGGGCTGTTTCGCCTGATATAACGCCTGCGCCTCCTGCAATGCTTCCTTCATGCTGACGGCAGCGGAAACCGTCAGTTCCACCGGCGCTGCCGCCGGTGGCGTCGTCGCCGGTTGTTTACCACCGCAGGCGGTGACCAATAACATGACCGCCACCAGCAACAATCCTATTCCTGTTGTTTTACCCTTCATCAGATCCATCCTCCTTTTGTGATAAGCAAGCAAAATGCAACTAAACCATTCTATTCCACACATTATTATATTGCGTATGTTTATTTATTTCAATTGTTTTATTGTTTCATAAACCGCAAAAACCGGCCCGGAATATCCGGGCCGGCCATCTTTGCCGTGGGAACTAAACATGCTAATCCTCCCTGTCATTCACAGGTAAGCGACTCTTTGATCCAGCGGGTTCCGATAAATTCCAGCAAATAATTTTCGGTGGCCGTCTGGCTCAGGTCAAAAGTCAGGTGGCTAAGCCAGGAACCCATGTTCACCTGCGTCAGCGAAACCGTTTCGGGAACGCTGACCGGCACTGGCGAAAAATTGGCAATTCCTTCTACTCCCGCCTGCACCAGACGATCCGCCACCATCTGGGCCTGAGCGGGAGACACGATAATAATACCGATCCGTATTTCCCGGTCCCGGACCAATTCCTCCAGCCGTTCCAGCGGCTCTACGCACAGATCCAGTTCCGGCAACGGCTGCCCCAGATTTCGCTCATCTAAATCAAGCACTGCCAAAATCCGAATACCCGGTGGCAAAAAACTATAATACTGATTTATGGCCAAAATCGGCAGGCCCACGCCCACGACCACGGTCTTCCAAACAGAATGATAACCCATGATTTTCTCGATGCGCCATAGCAGGTACTTCACATCATAGCCAACGCCCTGTGTGCCAAACTCTCCAAACTCAGCCAAATCCCGCCGAATAACCGCCGACGGAATCCCGACCCGGCGCCCCAGCGCCCGGGAGACAAAGACCTCCACGCCCTCGTCTTTCATCTGCTTCAGAGTGTTGTAGTAGATGGCCATCCGGCCTATGGTGGCTTTGGAAATGGCGCCTCGCTGCTTAATCATTCCCTCACCCCGTTTCTCGCTATCGCTGGCGGGTATAAAAGCTTGCCTGCCAGGAATCGTCAAAGTTTACTCTCTCATTCTATCAAAATTGGGAAGGGAATACAATTGCCTCCCCGGTTCCAGTAAAAAGATCTGCCGGCAACAGCACCAGTTCGTTCCTTCCTCCCTGGAACTGCACCGCCGGCAGTGTAAAGTCCGGCATTTTTTTTAATATTCACCAACAATATCAGACGCTTCTCCTGACCATTAACAAACCGTTGGCCGATCCGGACCACCGGTTCAACCAAAAAATCAACCCGAACGTCAGCAGGCTGATTACCAGCACGTATAACCCGGCAATCTGCAAATCATTAGCCTCCGCGGCAAAATAAATAGCCAGCGGAATCGTTTGGGTTTTTCCGGGGATGTTGCCGGCCACCATAATCGTCGCGCCAAACTCACCCAACGCCCGGGCGAAAGACAGTACCATGCCCGACACCAGGCCAGGCCAGGCCAGCGGCACCGTTACCGTGACAAAAACCCGGATTTCTCCGGCCCCCAGTGTCCGGGCGACATCTTCCAACCGGGCGTCGACTCCCTGAAATGCGGCTTTGGCGCTTTGGTACATCAGCGGAAAGGCCACCACCGTTCCCGCCAAGACGGCGGCATAGGGGGTGAAAATCAGCTGAAGTTCAAACAAATCGTTCATTAGGCGGCCCACCGGTCCCTGTTTGCCAATCAGCAGCAACAGCAAAAACCCGGTAACCACCGGCGGCAACACCAACGGCAGCGTGAACAGCGCCTCCAGTGCCGCTTTACCGCTAAACTCCGCCCGCCGCATAGCCAGCGCCAGTCCGCCTCCTAACAGAGTCACCAACACCAGCGACACCAATGCCACCTGTATCGACAGAATAATCGGCTGCCATTCCACCATCACACCTCCTCTTCCGGTTTTTCCACCGCCGTCACGCGACCACAGCGCAGCAAGCGCGATGCGAAAAAAATCAGCCGGCGAACTGGCGGCTGTCCCGACAAACCCTCGCATACGATGCTCATC
>DATMYQ010000171.1:0-6374 GCA_035560935.1 Patescibacteria group bacterium
GAAACAAAGAATCCTGGCAATCATCCTGATCTTCATTTTTTCTCTGGGCCTGAGCGCCTGCGGTCAGAAAAGTGCCGCCCCGGAGCCGGCCAAACCGGCACCGGCCAAAGCCGCCTATAAAATCGGCGTTATCACCCCCTCGTTGTCGGCCAGCGAGGATGAATTCCGCGGCGCGGAAAAAGTGGCCAAAAAATACCCGGATATGATCAAGCAAGTCGTGCTGCCGGAGAACTTCTCCAAAGAGCAGGAAACAGCCATTTCGCAAATTGTCAGCCTCGGCAACGATCCCGAAGTCAAGGCGCTGGTCATCTGCGCCGGCTATTCCGGCATCTTGCCGGCAATCCAGAAAATCAAGGAAAAAAGACCGGAAATCAAGGTCGTCACGGCACCCATCTGGGATGACCCGAACCTGATGAGCAAATATGTCGACCTGGCGCTCGACACCGACTGGGTGGAGCGCGGTGTCACCATCCCCACCAAAGCACAAAAAATGGGCGCAAAAACATTTATACACTATTCCTTCCCTACTCACATGGCCAAAGAGGCTCTGTCCAAACGTCGCGACAAAATGAAAGAAACCTGTGAGAAACTGGGGATGCAGTTTGTTGAAGTGAGCACGCCGGATCCGCAAACCGGCGGTGGCCCCTCGGCCATGCTGCAGTTCCTACAGGAAGATATCCCGCGGCAAATTGCCAAGTACGGCAAAGACACCTGTATTTTTGGCACCAACTGTCCGATGCAGGATGTCATCATCGCCAAAGCGATGGAATTGGGCTTTATCATGGCGGAGCAATGTTGTCCGACGCCGACGCAAGGCTTCCCGGCCGCAATGGGCCTGGAAATTAAGCCGGAAGACGCTGGTGATTTCACGAAAATCAATCAGCAAATCAAAGACAAAGCCGCGAAAGCCAATATGACCGGCCGCCTCTCCACCTGGCCGGTTCCGGTGGGTGTATTTTTCCCGGAATTTGCGGTAGAAGTAGCCAAAGGCCTTGTGGAGGGATCCCTGACCAAGCCGACGGTGGAGCAATTGGCTCCGCTCGCCAAGAAAATCGCCGGCGTTGACGTCACTTTCCATAAAATGAAACCGGAATTGGACAACTATTGGCTGATCATTATGGACTCCGTGATCTATTAAAACGAACGGGACGACATTCATGGAACCAACTTTACGTTTGCGGAACATCACCAAAAAATACGGCCGCCACATCGCGCTGCAAAACGTTGATCTTGACCTGTATCCCGGTGAAATCCACGGCTTGGTCGGAGAAAACGGCGCAGGAAAAAGCACGCTGCTGGGTATCCTGGCCGGCCAACCGGAAATCAGCCGCTCCGGCGGCTTTTCCGGTTCTGTTTGCTGGCAGGGCTGCCCGGTCACTTTTTCCTCACCGGCGGCTGCCGCCCGTTTGGGGATCGGAATGGTCAATCAGGATTTTGCGCTGCTGCCAACGCTGACCATCGCCGAAAACATTCGCGCCGGCCGCGAAAGCATCCTTCCCTGGAGCCGCCGACTGGGCCAGTGGCTGGCCTGCATCGACACGAGGCAGGACCTGAAACTCAGCGCGGCCGTACTCTCTCGTCTGCAGGTA
Organism: Patescibacteria group bacterium; assembly: GCA_035560935.1. Classification (GTDB taxonomy): domain Bacteria; phylum Bacillota; class Negativicutes; order Sporomusales; family Sporomusaceae; genus DATMYQ01. Next base: position 1,590 of record DATMYQ010000171.1, read on the forward strand.
CGGGCTGATCCCGCCTGGATCACTGGCCGGTTGCCGGTCTCGCTGCGCCAGTTTGTGGAATTAGCTCGCGAAATCAGCAAATCCCAGTTGCAGTTATTGATTCTGGACGAGCCGACGGCGGCCCTGACCCCCAGCGACGCCACCCATTTGCTGTCGGTGCTGGCGGAAATTGCCGCGGATGGTGTAGCCGTTTTGCTGGTATCCCACCGTCTGGAGGAAATCACCGCCTGCTGCCGCCGCGTAACCGTGCTGCGCAACGGCCGCACGGTGGCCCGTTATGCTCACGGCGAACTGAATCTGCGGCAGATTGCCGCCAGCATGCTGGGCCGCCTCACCGTGGAAAGCCGCCGCCGTCCCAGCCGGGCAAGCGCCGAAACCCTGCTCGACGTGAGCAATTTTTCGGTCAATATGTCCGGAGACACGTTGCACAACCTTACTTTTCGCCTGCAGCGCGGTGAAATTCTCGGAATCACCAGTCTGCCCGGCCACGGTCGTTCCGCGGTTGGCAATGGCATGCTGGGTCTGTTTCCGTCAAGCGGTGAACTGAAATTCGACGGCGCCACGCTGACCCCCTGGAGCAACGGCGCCCCGAACACGGCGGCGATGTTAGCCGCCGGGATCTGCCTGGTGCCGGATGACCGGCGCCAATCCGGCTTGTTACTGCAGCGCTCCATTGAAGAAAATATTACCTTTGCCGCCGTGCAGCAGGGAAAATTTCTTCAGCCGCGCCTCCCCAAATGGTTAGGCTGGCTTTCACACCGCCAGACCGCTGCCTGCGCCACTGCGTTTGTCAGGCAGCTGGATATTCGCTGCCGGGACATCCATCAGCCGGTCCGGGAACTAAGCGGTGGCAATCAGCAAAAAGTTTGCCTGGCTCAAGCCCTGGCCCTTGGCCCTCGCGTTCTGTTTCTCCATGAGCCCACCCGCGGCGTCGATATCGGCGCCAAAGAAATGCTTTTGCAGGCTTTGCTGAACCTGAACGAAGACCAGGGTATCACGTTGGTGGTGGCATCCGGAGAACTGGCCGAACTGAAGCGGATCTGCGACCGGATTCTCGTCCTGTACGAAGGGCGAATATCCGCCATCCTGCCGCCGGATTGTCCGGAACCACAGCTGGCGCTTGCACTGGCAGGAAAAGGAGAATCATTCTGATGCACCATTTGCGTCAACATATCCCCCAGTGCATCATCAGCCTCTTTTTGCTGCTATTGATCCTGTTGGCGCACTCCGTCGGACTGCCGGTTGCCGCCTTGCTCAGCGATGCGCTGGTCCGTCTGGGCATGAATGGTGTTCTGACGCTGGCCATGCTGCCCATGGTGCGGGCCGGCGCCGGTCTCAATTTCGGTCTGCCCTTCGGTATCATCGCCGGCCTGCTGGGCATGACTCTGGCGGTAAACTTCCGCTTCACCGGCCTGTACGGCTTCGCCGGCGCGCTGCTATTGTCCCTCCCCTTTGCCATGCTGCTGGGCTGGCTTTATGCCCGCCTGCTCAACCGGGTCAGGGGCCGGGAAGAAATCGCCGGTATTTTTGCCGGCTTTTCCCTGATATTCGTGATGAATTTTTTCTGGTCTGTTGCCCCCTTTACCAACCCGGCCATGCTATGGCCGATCGGTGGTCAGGGACTGCGGCCGACGGTGAATCTGCAGCCCTATTTTGGAAAATCCCTCAACAAATTGCTGCTGGTTACCGGCGATGGCTGGCAATTGCCGCTGGGACTGCTGGCCGCTTTTTTCCTGCTTTGCGCTGTCGTCCATTGTTTCTTTCGCCTGCGTCTGGGTCGGGCCATGATTGCCGTCGGCGACAACGAGGACTTTGCCCGCCTGGCCGGCGTGAACATCCAACGGACGCGCACCGTCGCTATTATGTTGTCCACTGTCCTTGCGGCCCTGGGCATCTGTTTCTACGCGCAAAGCTACGGTTTTCTGGAACTGTACGACGCACCCCTGCTGCTGGCCTTTCCCGCTGCGTCATCGTTGCTGCTGGGTGGTTACGCCGGCGCCGGCGGCTCAGTCGGGCAGGTGGTTCTCGGCACGCTGCTGTTTCAGACCCTCTATGTTTTCACCGGTCCCCTCGCCAATGAACTGCTGGCGCCGCAGGTTTCCGAAATCCTGCGTAGCCTGATCACTAACAGCGTGATTCTCTATTCGCTCTTTTACGAAGGGAGGCGGCGGCGTGCCGGAAAATAAAAGAATCTGCCTGCTATTTTCCGTATTGTTTTTGTTCGGCTGGCAGGTCTCGGAAATGAGCCTGACCTTCATCATCAACGAGGTCATCATCCGGTTTGTCCGGGACGGAATCCTTGCGGCCGCACTGATTCTGCCCATTCTGGCCGGTATGGGCCTGAACTTCGCGATCACCATCGGCGCCATCTGCGCGCAGATCGGCTTTCTGCTGGTGCTGGACCGTCAAATCGGCGGCTATTCCGGTTTATTGCTGGCCACGGTCACCGCGCTGGCACTGGCGGTGGCCGCCGGCCTGCTGATCGGCTGGTGCCTCAACCAACTGCGCGGCAAGGAAATGATCGCCACCATGATGATCGGTTTTATCGGAACGGCGCTCTATCAATTGGTGTTTATGGCTGGCTTCGGCACCGTCATTACGCCCCACAATCCGGAAATGATTCTGTCCCGCGGTGTTGGCATCCGGAACCTGGTCGATCTGGCTCCGTTCCGCAACCTGGTGGAATCCATCTGGCTGATCGATCTGGGGCCGGTCCAGCTGCCATTGTTCATGATCCTGCTCGTGCTCTTCACCTGCGCCCTGATCAGCTATCTGACCCGAACCCGGCTGGGACGCCAGATGCGCATCGTCGGCGAAGACCCGGACAAGGCGGCTTTGCTGGGCATTTCACCGGACAAAATCCGGTTGTTGGCCTTTTTGCTGTCCACCGTCGTCGCCAGTTTCGGTCAGATCATCTTTCTCCAAAACATTGGCATGATCAACGTGTACACTGCCCACCTCAACAGCGACATCTTTGCCGCAGCCGCGCTGCTGGCGGGCGGCGCTACCCTCCGCCGGGCCGGTATCCACAACGTACTGCTGGGGATTCTCCTGTTCCACGGGCTGTTTATCGTCTCGCCGCAAGCAGGCCAGAAGCTGTTCGGCAACGCGGCGCTCGGCGAATATTTCCGTAGTTTCGTCGCCTACGGCACTATCGCGGCGGCGCTGCTGCTTAATATTCGCCATGCGGAGAAACAGCAACAGCCCACAGAAAAAACTCAACCGTAAAAAAAGCCTCACTCCTCCGGGGAGCTGAGGCTTTTTGCTTGATTGGGGACCGGTTCCCTCCCCCGGCTCGTCCGGTTCATGCCCTTAGCCGGACCCGGTCGAAATAAGCCGCCTCCTCCCGGGGCAGGCGGCATTGCTGGTGTTTGATATCTTCCAGGTAGTCACAAAGCGCCAGGAACTCTCTGATATCGGTAATCTTTTGAAAATCCCGCAGGTCAAAGATCAGTTCCGAGTATTTGTGCCGGATAAATTCCATGTCGTAAAGCTCGCATTCAACAAACCCCTCACGCCAGTTATGGATGCAAGGAATAAAATCCTGCCAATTGCGTTCGAAATATTTTACCTTGGCAAAGCATAGCTGATAGATATAAAAAACAATTCTAACAACCGAGGATTTTTTAGCAAATTTGTGACTGAAAAACACTTTTTGCGGATACTTTCCTTTCGGGCGTTCCCAAAACAAATCAGCGTTGCTTTGCAGGCCATATTTGGCAATCACTTTTTGCGTCTGCTCGTCCAGTTCTTCCAGCAGAAGCCGATCACGCACCTCACCGCCCTGTTTTTTCAAACCCTGATAATCCATGGATTAACCCCCTATCCGCTCCTGCCCGAACCACGCGCTTCCGAGTACAAAAAAAGCTCCTATATTTCCGTATAGAAGCAATATGGTTTGGTGACCCACGTAGGAATCGAACCTACAACCTACTGATTAAGAGTCAGTTGCTCTGCCAGTTGAGCTAGTGAGTCCTCATGACAAATAGCAGCCTGATGCTGCCAGCTACTGAGCAACACACGTCCCGCCCATTTTTTATATATAGATTTTATGTATCAATCGCATTTATATTATATATATCAAGTGTCATGTTGTCAATTATTATCCGCTCCGCGCGTTGCCATTTTCGCCGATGCTCCACAGCTTCCGCCCCTCGACCTTACATCGAATCGCTAAACATGGCAAAAGGCTAAAGCGATTGCTATGGGCAACGGCTTTAGCCTTCAGTACCTCTGATCAACCAAGGAAAAATCAACCAATAATAACGACGCGAAATATGGCGTTGGCCGGCGGTTCCTGACAAGCGACCTTCACGCTGTTATCGCCAGTTACTGTACAACCGGTGAAGATTTCTTCACCGGTTTCATTGTGGAACATCGTGACAATAACATCTTTTGTTTCCAAACCATGGACAATTTCAAATTCCGTTTCTTGACCATCGCCAATGTTTGTAACGAATTTACGCACCGGATTTTGTGACAACATCAACATCATCCCTTTCTTTTTTTGAACATCGCTTACTCCGCCAAAGGCAAGTGTTTATCAAATTTAAACGGAGTGGAAAACTGATGGTTAATCCCGTTTTACACAATGACTGAATGAGCTTCCAACAAAATCAGCATTGCTGTAACGAGCCCCAGTTAATTATAGCATAAGCCTTGCGGGATTAAAAAAGCGCTATGGAAAATTATGCGCTACTATCGCAGCGGTGATCCGATCTCTTTCAAATTTAAAATCACAATAACCTTCCTCAATCATCTTTGGGGCCTTACACAAATTTCAGC